>JAGQQT010000892.1 GCA_020426065.1 Planctomycetaceae bacterium
AGACCTCCTCGGCCATCTGGTCTTTGGAGGTAAACAACTGCTTGAGACCTGATAACTGGGCTCCAATGGAGGTTCCGGCAATAAAGCCAACCAATAACGAAACCAGCAGCAGGACCAGATGTGTCGTGGGATGGGCACCGGACCAGTCGCCCGTTTCGAGGACCGGATGAGGAGCACACAGCCAGGCAATGCTGACCGCGATCAGGCTCCCCCAGACACCAACCGAGTCTTCGGCCCGTTCGTACTTGCCGGAGATATTGGCGACAACCGGCACAATTTCCGCAGCCGTTTTTGACTCCGCCGACACCACCGCCGCAGTGATCCGGCTATGGTCTTCCGCACTGAATAGTGACCTTGCGTCTGGCATGAATTCCACTCCGATCAACAGCCACGCACTTACCAGGAACCGCTCGCACCACCGCCACCGGAAAATCCGCCTCCGCCAAACGAACCCCCGGAAAAGCCTCCCGAGCCTCGGCCGGAATTTGTTAGTGCGTGATAGAGAATCGTGCCGATGACAGCAAAAACAACACCCCAGAAAATCCAGGCCCAGCCATTGGACCCTTTCCGAGCCAGCGACACGATTGTGAAAATCGCCAATCCGATCACTCCCAGCATCACTGGATAATACCAGGCCGGTTTCGGAGGCGTGGGTAGCTTCAGGCCGCGGGCCATTTTCTCCAGGGCTTCTGCTCCGGCAACAATCCCTTCCGAGAACTTGCCTTCGCGAAAGCGGGGAATGATCTGCTCATCCATGATCTGCTGACAGAGCTGGTCCTTTTCCCGCCCCCAGCCCGCGCCCAGTTCAATTCTGGCCTTCCGATCGCTCCGCGAAACAAGCAGCAGAATCCCCTTGTTCCAGGTTGTGTCTCCAATTTTGGCAGGGCCGATCTGCCATTGATCAAACAGGAGCCGAGCGAAAGTTTCTATTCTCAGGCCCATCCCGCCATGCTCGGCCATCGAGTTAATGGTAACCACCACCAGCGGAGCAGCTGTGTCGGTCAGGAGGGGATCGGCCAGAGCTTTGATTCTGGCTTCATCCTCAGGTGTGATCAACTCCGCTCGATCCAGCACAAAATCCCGTTGCCCGGGAGGATCAAGATCGATGATCAGGTTCTGATCCTGAGCCAGTGCAGGATGTGATGCCAGACTCAGCAGGCAGATTGAGGCCAGCATCACGATACTTAAATACCGACACCTGCATCGGACAGACTGTGGAATTGGATGCTTCATGACTGGCTATCCTGATCGGTTTCATTCAGCTGGTTATCTGCATCAACTCCTGCATCATGCGCCAGCTCAGCATCCTGGATGTAGGTTTGTCCGCGATAGAACTGAGCATAGATGACGAACAGCACTGCGGTGCCGAACATGCAGGCCGTGAAGAATCCGTAATACTGCACTTCGGTCAACTTGGTGGTGCCATCTTCATTCTGAATGAAGTAGTTGACGTACTTGACGAAAATATTGCCCAACGAAACAGACAGCAGATAACAACCCATCACAAACGACTTCATCCGTTTGGGTGCCTGCGTGTAGGAGAATTCGAGAGCAGTAATCGACACCATGATCTCCGCTG
>JAGQQT010000893.1 GCA_020426065.1 Planctomycetaceae bacterium
GTGAGGGCGGTTGATTTGAATGGCTACGCTCAACCCGAACCGCGCCCGATTCTCAAAGCCGGGAAAAATGGCGTGGAAGTTCACCGCTTCGAAGTCGTTCCGGAATAGCGCCACGCATGTCTTTCTACAAGGCCATCATTCGTCCGGTGCTGTTTCAACTAAATCCGGAAGCTGCTCACCATCTGACCGTGGAAGCCTGTCGCGTTGCCGGAGTTATTCCGGGTATCCCTTCTCTTTCCAAAGCCGTACTCAGCAGGCATGATCCCATGCTTCAGACGGAAGTCGCCGGCCTGCAGCTTGATAATCCAATCGGCCTTGCCGCAGGCTGGGATAAAAGTGGCCGAGCGATTCGCATGCTCGGAGGGCTCGGCTTTGGGTTTACGGAAATCGGTTCGATCTCCGCCCGCAGTTCACGTGGGAACCCCAAACCTCGACTGTTTCGTATTCCCCAGGAACAAGCCATTCTCGTAAATTACGGTCTACCGAACGACGGTGCCGAGATTGTGAGGAATCGACTCGCTAAGCGTCCCCCCGGACAGTGCCTGGGCGTGAATATCGTCAAAACAAACGATGGCCCTCAGGCACCGGAATGTACCGC
The DNA here is from genome assembly GCA_020426065.1 of Planctomycetaceae bacterium. GTDB lineage: Bacteria > Planctomycetota > Planctomycetia > Planctomycetales > Planctomycetaceae > Rubinisphaera. Next base: position 599 of record JAGQQT010000893.1, read on the forward strand.
TGAAGAAATTCTGGCAGACTATGAACGGAGTGTCTCTCTGCTCCAGCACCAGGCCAGTTACCTGATGCTCAACCTGAGTTGCCCCAATGCTCATGCTGGAAAGAATTTTTTCGACCAGCCAGGAAACATTTCGGAATTGCTCCAGAGATTAGAACCGTTGGGGATTGTCTGTCCGATCTTTCTGAAAATCCCACCGCTGGATGATCCTCTATCTCACGAACTGATTCTGGCAGAATGCGAGGCCTTCGATTTTGTGCGTGGGTTTTGTTTCAACCTCCCCTCTGGCAAACCAGATTCACTCCATTTCAAGGGTGACGTTAACAGTTACGGCAACCTGCCCGGAGCGGTGGCCGGACGTCCGGTCGCGTCATTGATCAACCGCTGCATCTCCGGAATGTATTCGCAGATGGATCCATCCCGATATGCAATCATTGGAGCGGGTGGCGTGTTTACGGCTGAGGATGCGTATGAGAAGATCAGGCTGGGCGCTTCCCTCGTGCAGCTTTACACGGCTATGATTTACGAAGGTCCCGGAATTGTCGGACGCATCTGCTGTGGACTTTCCGAACTCCTGCGACGAGACGGTTTTCAGCATATCAGTGAAGCGGTAGGAACGGCACATCGGTCAAACTGAAAGACATTGAGGAGTGCTTGTCATGATGAAGTGGAATGCGATCCTGATCGTTCTGCTCGCCCTGGTCCCCTCGGCGATTGCCGCAGATTCCGCCCAGGTGCTGATCGTCGTTGGTCCCAGCCAACATCCTCCCGGAACTCATGAGGTGGCCGCAGGGGGCAGACTTCTTGAACACTGTCTGGAGCACATGGAAAATGTTTCCGGTGTGAATGCCCATGTGATTGAATCCTGGCCAGACAAATCTCTGCGTGACCAGGCAACGACGATTGTTTTTATCGGAGACCTGTTCCCGCCCAACCGCTTTCCCCACCCCGAGCAGAACCTGGCGGAACTCAA
>JAGQQT010000894.1 GCA_020426065.1 Planctomycetaceae bacterium
TTCACTCTCCGGGAGGGTGAATTTGTGTTGGCACCGTGCATCAGTCCTGGGGGCTCATTTAATTCGACCTTAGTCACCTATTGCTTCGCGAACCTGTGCCACCAAGATGGAACAATGCCTAACAGTTTGAATATCTAACCAACGCCATTCGCTTTGCTTCTGATCCTGCAATTCGTTGCTCCTCAAATTCGGGCAGGGCTTTAAGGCATCCGCTTTCTTGCAATATTTAGCTTAGTCTGATCAATTCGAGTAAGTCGCTCGGAAGGAATTTTACTGTAGCATTGAACGACCTCTTCATAGTGCTTGTTTCTGAATGCAACTTCAGCTTTGGCCCGATAAATGGAATCGTTGTGTTCGTTCAACTCCTTAATCCATTCTGATTCGATAATATCCCGACGTTGAATCACAAGTGCCTTGAGTCGAGCCATGTTTTGTAAAAATGGCAGCGTATGAACGGCCAGAATTCGATCTCGAACGGAAGTAAGCGCAGACCTCAATTCATCGCGATTTTTGTATAGCCAGCGCAGATTGTAGCCATACTCCTCGGAATTCTGGGGCGCAGTATGCATTACGTCGACTCGATTCCGTCGCGGATCGTCGAATAGTTTTGCGCAGCAACCGATCTCGACTCGAGGGGAATAATTTGGACCATCAAATGGTAAATACAGTACCTCAGCGAACCACGAGTCTGTGGAATACCGTACGGTTGTGGAATCAGTCACTTGTTCTCGCCGAGCGCTGAGGTTGCGAAAAAATTCATCAAACACTGCGGTTGCGACATCGGCGAAATATGAATCTGCTGATGCACTCAATGTATTTCTCCTCGTATTCGTTGTAATTCCTCTGTCCCTGAGGTAAGTGAAACGAGGAGTAGGTCCCTCTCTTATAAACCATCCTCAAACCAGTTCTGCCAATGGCTGACCGTTTTCCTGGACTGCGAAATGTGGTCTCCCCTGGTGGTCGAGGTATTGGGTGTCGAGGGGGACATTCATGTGGCGATAGATGGTGGCGGCGAGGTCGCCTGGGGTGACGGGGCGTTCGGCGATTTCGCTGCCGTCGTTTGTGCTCGCTCCAATCACCTGCCCGTGTCGGAAGCCGCCGCCGGCCAGGCTCATTGACATCACGACCGGCCAGTGATTGCGGCCGTCTTCGCTGTTTTGCGTTCCCATATTGGGGGTTCGTCCGAATTCGCCCATCGCGATCACGAGGGTGTCATCGAGCAGGCCTCGTTCTTCCAGATCGCTGACGAGTGTGGTGTGCAGATGGTCGAACAGCGGCAGCAGCGGTTTCAGTCCTTTGGAAATGCCTCCGTAAACTCCGCCCGGAATCCCATGATTATCCCACGTTCCGGAAGCGGTGTGGTAACTCAAGTCGATCGTCACAAAACTGACGCCCGCTTCCACCAGTCGACGGGCCAGCAACGCCTGTTGACACCACAGATGATCGCCGTAACGCTGTCGGACGGGTTCCGGTTCCTGTGAAAGATCGAAGGCCTTCTTTGCTTTCCCGCCGAGCACGAGGTCATACGCTTGCTGCTGATAGGCATCGAGAGCGGAGAGCGAGTCG
>JAGQQT010000895.1 GCA_020426065.1 Planctomycetaceae bacterium
GAAATCTATATAATTGTTCCCTGACGCGATTGTGGTGCAAACATGTCTAGTTCCAGCACGTTGTCCATGCCGACACCCAACCTGTTGCCACTGTTCAGATGGACGCTCGTAGAGAATCCACAAAGCTATAGACGCGATCTCTGAGAAGAAGTTCCAATCATTGCAATGTTCCCTTAATCAGATGGGAACATGAATTCCTGTTGCCGGCGGGGAACTCTGGTTGACTTTTCTCCACAGGCCGCTTAGCGTATCAACAGCAGCCTATGTTTTGATGCTGTTTTCTGTTACATTTCTTTCGCCGCTTCGCCAATTTATCCTTTTCTGGCGTGGTTCTGCATATTATTCATACTTTTTCCTTGAACTGACCCGCAGGAGCCCGATGGGAATCAGGTTCTTTGTCGGTTACTGATCTGCACATTTCGAAGGAGCTCATCCTGTCGGGAATCACAGCTTCTTCAAAATTTCATCCATTTCTCATCGAGAATCCGGACGTCATGGAAGTAAAACGGACGCTGGCAGGAATGGGGACAAGGATCATGACTCGACAGGATTTGCCTGATCTGGCAGGTTTTGAGCGGTCATCAGGTATGGATAACTAAGGTTTCGGGAAACCGGGAAATGACGGTTTGGAGTTTTGAATGCTCAACGCAGACTTAAGAATCATGAATGGTCGACACGAAGGGAAAGTGATTTCCCTGACGACCAAAAAATTTCTGGTGGGCCGTGGGGATGACTGCCACATGCGGCCGAACAATGAGTCGGTCAGCCGTCACCACTGCGTTTTCACACTGGATGAATACTCCGTCCGCCTGCGAGATCTGGGGAGCACCAACGGAACATTCGTTAATGACGAACCGATCAAGGGACAGGTTGCCCTGAACACGGGTGATCACATCCGGATCGGGAAGCTGGAATTTCAGGTGACTGTCCGTGAGCAGGTTGCTGTGCCAGTTGACGAAATGGCATCAGAACCAGAAATTCCCACCGAACTGCCCGGGGAAACCATCCCTACTGAAGCTGAAGCATTCTACGAAGAAGGAACTGGCACGGAGACGATGATCGACATCCCCGCCACTGCCAACGAAACGCAGATGCTGGGAGATTCCGAGACCAGTTTCATTCCTCCTCCTCAGCAATATCCGTTGCAGTATGCACCGGGGATGATGCCTCCAGGTTATGGTTATCCTCCCGGACAGTTTCCTCCCGGTTATCCACCAATGCCTGGTTATCCCGGCTATCCACCGCAAATGCCCGGTTACCCGCCGCAGATGCCGGGCTATGGCTATCCTCCCGGTCAGTATCCTCCCGGTTATCCAGGGGGATATCCGCAAATGCCCGGCTATGGTGGAGGCTATCCTCCCCAGATGGTTCCCCCCCAACCTGAGGCACCCATCGAGGAACCTGAAGAGGAAGCGACTCCTCAAAAGGCCAAGCTGGATCTGGATGTGAAACTGCCAGACCCCTCCGAAACGGGCGTGAAGGAAGAACCGAAACCGGAAAACTCAGGGGAAAACAAGGGGCAGTCATTTGCCAAGGAAAATCCCTCGGCAAAAGCCCAGGACATTA
>JAGQQT010000896.1 GCA_020426065.1 Planctomycetaceae bacterium
TTTCATCCTGGGGCACAGGAGTGTCAATCCGTCAGGACTGCTGTTGTTCGCTGATTTCATTCATCCCCATTCTTCCGTTTTCCGAATTGAATCACAGATGAATCAAAAAGACGGAAATACTGATGAACCCACGCTGACTACGGGGAAACCCCCGGGAGTTGATCAGGACATCACGCCCGAGCTCGATTTGACAATCGATCGAGGATGGGAACTGGGAACCCATTTCTGGGAGTCAGGTCAGATTGATGAACTTTCCAATCTGGCCCCGGCCGAATTTGATCATCGGGATGATTTGCTTGACGTTGTCGTGGGGCGCCGGTTTTCTTCCTACCGCTGCGATGCCTTGCTAGGCCGCGGCGGGATGGCCCGAGTCTATCTGGCCCACCATTTTCAACTGGGGAGACCTTGTGCTCTCAAAATCAGTTCCCCGCAAATTCATATGCAGGATTCCCCATTGTGGAGGTCCACATTTCGCGAAGGCCGAACCACTGCCACCCTGATCCACCCTCACATTGTGACTGTCCATGCCGTTGGGGAATCCAGGGGTCGCAGCTATCTCGAAATGGAGCTGGTTTCGGGGGGATCGCTCAAACACAAATTACGCAAGGAAGGACCGCTGCCACTCATCAAGGCCCTGGAGTGGACGACCGCTGCTTCTCATGGACTGGAATTTGCCCATCGGCACGGAATTCTGCATCGGGATATCAAACCGGACAACATTCTCATCTGCAGTCGAGGCACAGCCAAACTGGCTGATTTTGGTCTGGCCCACCATCATTTACACACCTCCCGTTTCCCTGAGGGGCAGGTGGTGGGGACCGTGCCTTATCTGGCACCGGAAATTATTCGGAACGGTGAAGTAACTCCTGCAGCGGATGTGTATGCCCTGGGGGTGACCCTCTATCAGCTCCTGACCGGACGTTTGCCGTTTGGTGGTCAGTCATTCGATGAATTGACCCAGAATATCCTGACCGAAACGCCTCCGGATTTGAGAACTCTTCGGCCAGACCTTCCGTTGAATGTTGTCTCAACCGTGGAAGAACTCATGTCCCATGATCTCGGATCCCGGCCTGCCGATGGGACTGCCGCGTGGCATCTGCTTTCCGCGGTCCTGGGACAGTTACGGGACGTTGAATCAATTCTGCACGATGCCCTCGGACATGATCCGGCCATTTCCTGGATACGCTGTGGAGATAAATATCGGTTGAATGTCCAATTGCCCGATGGCCGTCAACAGAATGTTTTTGTGGAAAGCAGTTCTCACCGGCCTGATCAGCAACTGCTCATGATTTACAGCATCTGTTGTCCAGCAGTAACCGGTTATTACGAGACCGCATTGCGGATCAATTCAGACCTTTCACATGGCGGGCTCGCGATCCGGGATATTGAGGGAACGCCCCACTTTGTGATGGTGGATACGTATCCCCGAGGAACGGTAGATCCGGAAGAAGTGAGAAAAAGTGTCCGGCAGGCTGCCCAAACAGCCGATGATGTCGAAAAGAGACTGACCAATCTGGACCGCAACTGATTGTTTTGCTGATTCGGATAATCCTTATATTCCGCAC
>JAGQQT010000897.1 GCA_020426065.1 Planctomycetaceae bacterium
CATCCACCAGAACGGGAATGATTTGATCCTCCAGATGTGCGGCAGTCATCCCCAGATCCACTTCCCGACGAATCCATTTCGAGTTCGCAGAATTCTTTGAGACGATTACGGCCATCCAGTTGCATTTCGAGATCGCCTTGCGGATTTCGGCGGTCCATAACGCACCCTTTTGCACGTCGGTTGCTGAATACCATGTATCAACTCCAAGTGCCTTCAACTCAGTAATCAGCGACTCAACAAATTCTCTGTCTCGATGATTGTGACTGATGAATACGCGTGACTGCAGGGTTTTTGACAACTTGAGGTGGTAGCACTTATACCTCACGCCTACGTCCTGACCAGGTTTCTTCAGGACGAAATCCTCTGGGGCCTCCACTCTGGCAACGAGGTCTTGCGCATTGTTATAGGTCAGCTGGTCACAGAGAATCTGTTTTCCCTCACGGGCCGCAACTTCAAATGCGGCAGCGAGATTGACCGCCGTTCCAATGGCTGTGTAATCTCGAAACGAACTATTGCCAATCCCACCCAGAATGACCTGATCAGTAGTGATCCCCACTCCCAGATCCAGAAAATCAAGCTGCTGATTGCTCTCGTTATCCCATCGCTGTTTCATCTCCGAGAACTTTTGCACCATGGTGAAAGCACATCTCACGGCTCTAGCACTGGTGCCATCGCCCTGAAACAACCCCATCACTCCATCGCCAAGAAATTTATTGACAAACCCATCCTCATCGATAATCGACTGACTCAGCATCGCGATGAACTCACTGAGACGTTCCTGAACAAGAACAGGATAAAGTAGCGACTGGCACAATTGTGTGAAGCCGCGCATATCAGCGAACAGGACCGACAGGGTTTCGGTTCGAGCGTCCTGATCAATCTCGTGCATGCGTGCAAACAGCTGATCCGTCGTCAATAATGCCCCGTAGAGGCCGCTGTGTGCCAGTAAACTCTCCAGGAGTTTTGCGTTTCGAATGGCGACGCTCGCCTGATCCGCAAAGTACTCCAGGATCAAACGGTCTCGTTCTGTGTAGTTCCCCGTGCGTTTATTGAGTACCTGCATGACACCGAGGCCTTCGGTTCCAACGCGAAGTGGAACACAGACCATACTTCGGGTCATACTTTGTGTCTCAGAATCAACCCCGGCAAAGTGATCTGCGACAGAGTTTTCCACGAGTGACACACCAGATTTATAAACTGACCCTGCCTTACTTCCTTCGATGGGAACCTGTTTTTCAGAGTGAGCACCGAAAGTGCTCAGCACCCAATCGGCATCGTCTCCTGTTGCAGCGGCAAAATAAAGCAGAGGCTGGCGATCGTTGCGAAGGAGGATGCTGGTTTCTGTCGAATCTGTCAGGCGGCTGGCGGTATCGAGAATTCCCTGGAGCAGGGCTTCGAGGCTGAGCTCTTTGGTCAGTTCACGACCAGACTGAGCGAGTGTCCGGAAATCATCGATCGTGAGCAGCTGCTCGGAGTCTTTGACCTCTGATGTCGTCTTTTTCTTAGGCATAGGAATCTTTGTCCTGTAAACGAACAGATTACCCTTCAAGACTTTCAAGCAATA
>JAGQQT010000898.1 GCA_020426065.1 Planctomycetaceae bacterium
TTCCAGGCACTGGTCCAACAGTTCGATATCAACCGGTTTCAGCAAGACGTCATTGCACCCGGCCTGAATACACTGTTCTCTTTCCTCAATCATCGCCGCTGCAGTCAGTGCAATAATGGGAATCTCCACACCTCTTTCCCGCAAAGATCGTGTCGCATCCAACCCATTCATGACCGGCATATGCATATCCATGAGAATAAGATCGACCGGACGATCTGCAGTCAGGGACTTTTCATAGATACCAATTGCCTCCTGACCATTGGCTGCGATGGAAAGAATTTTCACAGAAGGAGACAGCAGCTTATTGAGAAAATACTGAATACTCGAATTATCTTCCGCCAGGAGAATATGAGCTTCCTTGATCGATGCGACTGGCCTGGTTCGCATCATCACTTGAGGAGTACTTTCCGGTTTAAGGGATGCCACACCATTTGAAGTCACCAGGGGAATGGTCACATGAAAATCACTCCCTCGATCGACGTGGCTTGTCAGCTGTATGGTTCCATGCATGAGATTGACCAGATGCTTTGAGATGGCCAACCCCAGTCCGGTTCCTTCTACAGCTCCATTCTGTGAGCTTTGCTCGAAGGCCTCAAAGATTTTCTGCTGATCGTCTTTCGAGATTCCTTTGCCGGAATCCACCACATGCAAATGCAACAGAGTGTTGTGTTGATCATAACGAACAAGAACCTTGACGAATCCTGAATCCGTGAATTTGATTGCATTGTTAATCAGATTCAGCAAAATCTGACGCAAACGAAGACTGTCAACTGTAACCGTAGAAGGAAGTTCTGACTCGTTTTCAAACTCGAATACCAGCTGCTTCCGGTCAGCAATCGGCATCATGAGTGTGTGGATCTGGTTAAACAAATCCTTTAAATCACAAGCGACCGGAATGATCTGCAGTTTTCCGGATTCAATTTTTGAGAGATCAAGAATGTCATTCAGAATCTCCAGCAGCATTTTTCCCTGATCGCGGATAAGTACAGCCATCTCCTGGGCAGAAGCACTTTCATTCTGGCACAACAATTCCGCACATCCAATGATTGACGTCATGGGAGTGCGGATTTCATGGCTGACATGGGCCAGATATCTGGTTTTCGAATCATTCGCGTCACTGGCCTGCCGTTGAGCTTCACGCAGACGCTCTTCATGCTGAACCTGCTCACTGATGTCCGACTGGATGCCAACAAAGTGTGTTGTCTTGTCCCGTTCATCAACCACTGGGGATATGGAAAGATCATTCCAGAATGGTTCACCCGTTTTTTTATAATTCAGGACTCTGACATGGCAGCTTACTTTATTGGAAATTGATTTGCGGATTTGATCCACAACGGAGATGTCTGTCAGTTCTCCCTGAAGAAAGCGACAGTTTTTTCCGATCGCATCACCAGGTGTATAGCCGGTTAAATCAGTAAACGACTGATTACAATAGACGATTGGGTTATCCTCCTGGTTCACATCAGTGATAATGATTCCATTTCGTGCCGATTCCATTGCCAGAGTGCTGAGACGCAATCGCCTCTCCCTATCTTTTTGAGGAGTAATATCATAATTG
>JAGQQT010000899.1 GCA_020426065.1 Planctomycetaceae bacterium
GCCCGGTCCGGTGTGCAGGATGACTTTGTCTTCAAACAAAATGGGTGACGATCCAAAGCCCCACATATGGCGGAATTCTCCGAGGTTTTGAGACCATTGCTCTTTGCCCTGATGGTCGTAGCAATGCAATCCCGCTGAACCGTGCCAGACGACAACCCGTTCCCCATCGGAAGCGGGAGTGGTGGGAGCGTGCGGATTGGTTTTGTGAGTGGGCATCACCTTGTCAAAAGCGACGACACGCGACCACTGCTTTTCCCCCGTGGTGGCATCGAAACAGTAAAGTCCGCGTTGCAGTCCTTCGGCATCTTCCATGGCCGTGACAAAGACCAGGCCCTGAGAAACAATCGGACTTCCATTACCCGGACTGGGCAAAGGGGCTTTCCACAAGACGTTTTCCGTTTCAGACCAGGTTGTGGGAGCAGATTCATTTTCAGCGATTCCGTTCAACAGTGGCCCGCGAAACATGGGCCAGTCACCCGCCTGCACAGGCAGGTTGCTGGAGAACAGGAAAAGAGTCATCAACAGGATGCAGCGCAGCATTCATGTTCTCCTGAAAAGGATCCACTCTGGAGTTCAGTTTCCGTAAAGGGAATTGAATTGTGTCTCGAATTGTGCGTCCGAGGTTTTGACCTGTTCGGCCAGTTGCAGATACACTTGGGCATACCGCCGTCCCAGTTCCCGATAAGAACTGGAATCAAAGTGCACATTGTCCCCTTTGTGTGTCAAACCTGCAGCGGAGACAAAACCAGCGAGATAGACTTTCTCCGGTAAGGTCTGATGGCACAGATCCACCTGTTTTCTGGCTTCCGACCAGGGGCGTTCGGGAAAGATTCCCATTTGACCAACGATGAAGGGGACTTCAAACGCATTCAGTTCGGTACGAAACCGGGCGATCAACTGCAGCAATTTCTCTTCGTAGATGGGGGCTTTTGCGGAATTCGAGTCGCTTTCTCCCTGATGCCAGAGGATCCCTTTCAGGGTTCCATCCGGCAGAGCTTTTTTAGCTCGGGCGATCGCATCATCCCAGGGATGGCTGTTGGTTTGATCGTGCCGGGCACCTGGTTCCCAGGTCTCGATGGGTGACCCACCCGCCGCACAGGGGATCAGGCCAATGACGATTTCGGGATCGGAGTTGGCAATTTCAATCCCGAACGTTTTCCCCAGTCCGACTCCAACAACAGAGGGCTTGTCAAAATGCAGGGGATCGACTGCCGGTACCCAGTGTTCTTCTTGATTGAACATGAGGACATGGGAATGAGGTTCCAGGTCTTCTGCTTCCACTTTTCCGCGACCTGCCATGTTGGACTGCCCAACCAGCAGAAACAGATGAAAGTTTTTCCGCTCGGGAAGTGTGATCCCCGTTTCAGCAGGTTTGTCCTCAGCATTGATGCAGACGCACGGAGCAAACAGGAAACTAATGACAAACAGAACACAGAGCCGGCGCATGAACGTCTCTTCGGTGAAGCACAGGAGTGGATGGACAGTACTCCTGTACTATGCCGGATTGCGAGCGGGAAATCTATCTCAGAGCCGATTTCACCACGCAGCGGAGT
>JAGQQT010000089.1 GCA_020426065.1 Planctomycetaceae bacterium
AGTTCCACCAGTTCGAGGTTACAGTTCTCGCGGAACGTTTCCCGATCCTGGTAAACGTAGGCAATTCCTCCAGACATCCCGGCAGCAAAGTTGCGACCAGTTGTTCCCAGGATAATTGCTTTTCCTCCGGTCATGTATTCACAACCGTGATCCCCAACTCCCTCCACCACCGCGACGGCCCCGGAGTTGCGGACGCAGAATCGTTCTGCCGCCCGTCCACGCAGGTAGAGCTGACCTGAAGTGGCTCCGTACAGACAGACGTTGCCGGCAATCATGTTTTCACTCGGGTTGAACGTCGATTCTTTCGGTGGATAGACGATGATCTTGCCACCGCACAATCCCTTGCCGACATAATCGTTGGCATCCCCTTCGACTTCGAGTGTGATTCCGTAAGTAGCCCATGCTCCCAATGACTGGCCTGCCGAACCATGCACCTTGATGTGAATGGTGTCTTCCTTCAAACCACCCGGTCCCCATTTTTTGGAAACTTCATGGCTGAGGGTCGTCCCGAAAGCACGGTCAATGTTCTGAATCTGCATCTCCACTTTCACCGGTTCGCCATGCTGAATGGCTGCCTGGCATTTGGGAATGAGCGTGGTCTGGTCGAGCACGGTTTCGAGCTCGTGATTCTGCTCACGATTGCAGTATGTCCCGGCGTTGGCATACGGAGATTTCGGCATCGCCAGCACGGCACTCAGATCGAGCAGGCGTGCCTTCCAGTGATTCTGGTCTGGTGCGAATTCGAGCATGTCGCTGCGACCACACATTTCCTCAACTGTGCGGAAACCACATTCAGCCATATACCGACGGAAATCTTCCGCCACCATGAACAGGTAATTCACGACGAATTCCGGTGCTCCGGCAAACTTGGCCCGGAGTTCCGGATCTTGAGTGGCAATTCCTACCGGACAGGTATTGAGGTGACACTTCCGCATCATGATGCAGCCCAGAGCGATCAGTGGAGCGGTCGCGAAGCCGAATTCCTCCGCTCCCAGCAGGCAGGCAACGGCTACATCCCGACCGGTTTTCAATTGACCATCGGTCTGGACGCGGACACGGCTACGGAGATCGTTCATGACGAGTGTCTTGTGCGTTTCGGCCAGTCCCAGTTCCCAGGGAAGGCCTGCATGCTTGATACTCGTCAATGGCGACGCACCCGTCCCACCGTTGTCGCCGGAGATCAGGATGTTGTCGGCGTGACCTTTCGCCACACCGGTGGCAACTGTTCCGACACCTACTTCCGAAACCAGCTTCACGCTCACGCGAGCGGAAGGATTGGAATTCTTCAGATCGAAGATCAGCTGGGCGAGGTCTTCAATTGAATAAATATCGTGGTGGGGCGGAGGACTGATCAGTCCCACACCCGGAGTGGAGTGACGGGTGGCAGCGATGATCTTGTTCACCTTCTTGCCAGGCAGTTCTCCCCCTTCACCGGGCTTGGCTCCCTGAGAAATCTTGATCTGCAGTTCATCAGCATTGGTCAGATACCAGCTCGTGACGCCAAACCGTCCCGAAGCAATCTGTTTGATTGCCGAGCGTTTGGAATCGCCGTTGGCCATGGGTTCGAAGCGGGAGTAGTCTTCTCCCCCTTCTCCCGTGTTGCTCTTGCCCTGGAGCCGGTTCATGGCAATGGCCATCGTCTCGTGGGATTCGGCGGAGATGGATCCGTAGCTCATGGCTCCGGTGCAGAATCGTTTCACGATTTCACTGGCCGGTTCGACTTCATCAATCGAAATGGCATGCCCACTCTTGAACGTCAGCATTCCCCGGAGGTGGCAATTGCGGGTCGATTCTTCATCGGCCTGCTTGGCGAAATCATAATAGGCTTCCTTGCTGCCGGTTCGTGCGGCATCCTGCAGCTTGGAGATTGTGTACGGATTCCAGGCGTGCTTTTCACCGGTTTTTCTCCAGGCATATAACCCCTGGTTCGGGAGCACTGGCAATCGATTTTCTGCACGTTCCGGATAACCATGAGCATGCCGTCGGAGGGTTTCTTCAGCCAGAATGTCGAGTGTGACACCCTTGATCCGGCTGGCCGTTCCAACGAAGCAGCGATCGATTACATCCTGGTTCAGGCCGACCGCTTCAAAGATCTGGGCTCCCTTGTAGCTGGCCAGAGTGGAAATTCCCATCTTGGCCATGACCTTGAGCATCCCTTTGGCCACGGCTTTGCGGTAAGCCTTCACAATGGTTTCATCAGTCCAGTCGCCAGTCAGATCACCATCTCGCATGGCTTTCTTCACGGCAGCAAAGGCCATGTAGGGATTGACGGCATCCGCTCCGTAGCCGGTGAGCAGACAGAAGTGCTGCACTTCACGGGCTTCACCCGATTCAACCACAATACCGATGCGGGTGCGGAGTTCCTTCTCAACCAGATGATGGTGGACTGCTCCGGTAGCCATCAATGAGCTCATGGCTGCCCGATCCTCAGACAGGGCCCGGTCCGTGAGGATGATCAGGGAATAACCCTCTTCGATGGCCTGTACGGCTTCCTGACAGATCCGATCCAGAGCGTTGTGCAGCCCGGCCGCACCATCTTTGCGGGGGAAAGTGATATCAATTTCACGGGTTTTCCAGCCGCGATAATTCAGATGGCGAATCGCGGAAAGCTCGCTGTTCTTCAGAATCGGATGTGGCACGGCCAGGCGATGGCAATGTTCCGGTTTGGCATCCAGCAGGTTGCCTTCCGGTCCGATGAAACATTCCAGCGACATGATGACTTCTTCCCGAATCGAATCGATGGCGGGGTTAGTCACCTGGGCAAACAACTGCTTGAAGTAGTCATACAGCATGCGAGGCTTTTCGCTCAGGCAGGCCAGAGCAGCATCGTCTCCCATCGATCCCACTGGGTCCCGCTTCTGCTTGAGCATCGGGATCAGCATGAAATTGAGAGTTTCGGTGGTGTAACCGAAAGCCTGCAGTTTCTGCAGAAGTTCCTCATCGCTGGCGGCATCTTCAGGCACATCAAAGCGGGGGAGTTCACTGAGAACAATCCGCTGTTCCTGCAGCCATTCCTGATAAGGACGTCGTGAGGTGATCGTTTCTTTCAGTTCGTCATCGCCAATGATGCGACCCTGATCGAAATCGACCAGGAACATTTTTCCGGGTTGCAGACGTCCCTTGCGGGCCACCTTTTCCGGCTCAATATCAAGCACGCCCACTTCGCTGGCCATGACCACTTTATCATCTGTGGTTACATAATAGCGGCTGGGACGCAGACCATTTCGATCGAGCACGGCTCCGATGTAATGACCGTCGGTAAAGGAGATCGATGCCGGTCCATCCCATGGTTCCTGCAAGGCAGAATGGTATTCGTAGAAGGCTTTCTTCTGCTGTGTCATCAGGTGGTGATTCTGCCAGGCTTCGGGGATCATCATCATGATCGCTTCCGGCAAAGACCGCCCGGCCTGCATCAGCAGTTCCAGTGCATTGTCAAAAGTTCCAGAATCGGAACAGTGTGATTCGACAATCGGGAACAGCTTTTCCAGATCGTCCTTGAACAGTTCGCTCTGCATCACACCCTGTCGGGCGAACATCCAGTTCTTGTTTCCGCGCAGGGTGTTGATTTCCCCGTTGTGTGCCATGTAGCGGCAGGGTTGAGCCCGGTCCCAGCTGGGCATGGTGTTGGTGGAAAATCGCGAGTGAACCATCGCCAGGTGCGTCTGGAACTTGGGGTGTTGCAGATCCAGATAATACGGAACGAGCTGGGAGGGAGTCAGCATCCCTTTGTAAATGATGACCGAAGAGGAGAGCGAGCAGCTGTAGAACAGCAGCGCTTCCGGATGTGCTTCGGGAACGCGCAGTTTGTGACTGGCCTGCTTGCGGATCAGGAACAGTTTGCGATCAAACTCAGCCTGGGAGATCCCCTCAGCGGCGGCAATGACCAGCATTTCCTTGTGTGGCATGCAGGCACGGGCTGTCGGTCCGACATCGGCCGTATCCGGATCAACTGGTAACTCGCGCCATCCGAGCAGTTTCTGGCCATAGCTGGCAATCAGATCATTTACAACCTGGCGGCAAAGTTCCCGTCGGTCAGAATCCCGGGGCATAAAGATGACGCCAGCTGCATACTGGCCTGTTGGCGGGAGCTCGATCTTCATCTCTGGTGCGACCACGGAGCGGAGAAATTCGTCCGGCAGACTGGTCAGCATGCCGGCCCCGTCGCCGGTGTTTTCTTCGCATCCACAGGCGCCACGGTGGACCATGTGCCGCAGGATGCGGTCCGCATCCTCGACAATCTGATGGGAACGCTCCCCTTTAATATGCGCCACAAAGCCGACTCCGCAGTTTTCATGCTCGAAGTCGGGAGAATAGAGATCGAACGCTTCCGGGTAGCCATCTTTGCGAAACGGACTTCCAGTGGTAACAGGCATACGATTCATCTTTGTCACTATCAATTCCTCTACTCATTTCCGGGGAAATGTTTCCCGACTTCCGATCACAATTTCGGAAGGCCAAGGTTCCGGGGTCCTGTCAGCCAGAATGGCTGGAGACCCAGGGCAGTCATTGTCATAGATTGGGTTTCATCCTTGAAAAGCTGGGAAACAATCATCTGTTTCCATTCAGTCATAGCTGGTTTCGTAGTGTCCTCAGGACTCCGTCGATCGGCCTGCCGCGGCCGTCGAGGAGGACCTGCCGGACAGATCATCCCGACATTCATCCAGGAGAACATCCATCAGTTTTCGGGTAGCGGCCGAAAGTTCGCGTCCCTTGCGATGTATGATTCCCAATGGTCTGGACCAGTTGGTTCCTACCAGTTCGAGTGAACGCAACCGGCCTCTTTCACACTCATCTCTTACCGTTGGTTCTGGCAGCAGAGCAGCCAGAGTTCCCGATTCCACATCTCTCTTCACACATTCAATGTTGTCAAATTCATGGACGGTCTCAACCGAGATCCCGACTTCCCGAAACCACTTGTCGATTGTTTTTCGAATCAACAGGTTCGGACTCAAACCGACAAAACGGACACCATTTACTTCCGCTGGTTGTAACTGGCTGCGCTGATACCAGGGATGCTGAGGCCCCACGACCAGAACCATGGGCTGATCCTGCCAGTGATGACATTCAAATACCCCCTTGGATTTGGGAAACGAAACCAGTCCGATATCGTCCCGCTCCTCCTCCACCCGCTGATAGACCGCTGCCGGATGATCGAAGTCGATCACGACGTCGACATCCGGATATTCACTCCGAAAGCGGGCTATCGTTTCATTGATCTGAATAAGGCTGACCGAATAAATCGCTGCGATCCGCACCCGACCGGAAACTCGGTGGACCAGGCCTTTGACCTGATCTTCAATTTCACGATACGAATTCAGGAGAGTTCGGCAGCCTTCGAAATAGACCCGACCAGCAGCTGTCAGTTCGAAAGGGCGGGTTGACCGATCGATCAGCTGCAGATCCAGTCGTTTTTCGAGTTGCTGAATTGCCTGGCTGACTGCAGATTGAGTCACACCCTGCGCTTCGGCAGCCCGGGAAATACTGCGCCATTCCACAGCGTCGCAAAACATTTCGAGATATTTCAGATGCACTGCAACACCATAAGGAATGCTAATATATCAATTCAATCAGTATTAACAGAAAGATCATTATGCGAAGTGATTCGTGAATGTCAATCTCCAACCTGAAATCTTGGCCGGCTTCGGAAAGTTCGGGTTCAAGGGCTGAGGGTCAGGAAAGCTGGCTCATCCTGTGAACCTGAACCTGCTGCTATCCGCCTGTTTCTGATGAAGAGCAGCAAAACAGGCCAGCCAGACTGCTTATCAATGATTCTTTGGGGAAGCCGCGATATGCTGTTCATCCTCCAGTACAGTTGTTGATGCATGATGTACCAGAAGTTTTAGCGGTCCTGCTTTTCCCGGAATGATTTTGAACACTCGCTCAACAACAGGTCTTCCCATGTCCAGAAATCATCCCACCCAAGCAAGCTCGATGCTGCATCCCCGTCACGAAAAGTCTGCCATTCTGCTGATTATGCTGGTGGTGGTCGTTCTGGGATTTCTGCATGCCTACTGGGGGTTGTGGTGTATGCTGGTCAATGAGCACCGTCGACTGGTCTGGTATGAGATCATTGCTCTCTGGACTGGGGACCTGATCAGCTGCTTCTGGTTTTTCCGCTATATGATCCGCTATGCATCAGGTAGAGACCACCTGGAAGCTTACAAACTCCCAGCCAGAACCTTTCCCTCCACGTTGAAATGGGTCCTGATCAGCATGCTGGTTGCAGCTGCAGTCGATCTGGGGCATACCCTCTGGATTCGCCGGTCAGAAGAACAGGGATTTTCGAGAGCGGTTCCGGCCCAGTTCACGGTCAGTTCGGCAAAAATCCGTCCCGGACAGCAGGCGACTTTCTGGTCGATCAAGGGGACTTACCCGGATGCCGCCGGTGGAATCCATGAGGCCCGGTTTTTCATTAATGCCCGTGAACAGTTCCCCCTGCTACCCCCGCCTGTGCAGGCCGCACTCCAGAATCAGAACCTGCCGTTTGTCATGCCGATCGTGATTGACCCTTTGCGGCCGGGGCGAAACTGGATTCCCCAATTCGGCTGGGATGACGGAAACCGGCTGCATTACCTCTCGTTTCTGATCCTGTTATTTCAGTGCATTTTTGGAATGAACTGGATGCTCCTGTTGCATACCAATATCCGTTCCTCCGGGATTTATCCCTGGTGGGGGGATCTGGTGCATCTGTTTCCCTTCCTGACCGAAGCGTTTGTGTTTGCGTTGTTTGGGGGGCTGGAGGTTTACGTCGTCCCCCGTTTCTGTATCTGACAGGGATTCAGGCAAACCCCCGAAATACCGGGAAAGGCACGACCTTGATCTTTGGCCTGTTTCTGGATAAAAATGACTTATGAAACCCAACAAAAAAGACAATTCGCCCTCCGATACCAAGTCCTCGTGGAAAACCCTCGCGGGGAATCTGTTCGGAATTCAGTTTGATCAGCAGTCTGATCTGGAAGACGTCGATCTGGACTCGGCTGCCGAGATGATTGACCAGCTTTATGCTGTCGAAAAGACGCAGGCACCGGAAGAACCAAAAAAAGCCGTCGCCGATCTGGAAGAGGAAGACCTCTCCTTTGATGAGCCGGATGATGAGCAGAGCGAAGCCATTGCCGCTCCCGCAGTCACTCCAGCACCACCGGCACCAGTCGCCAAAAGTAAGCCAGCACCCGTCCTGTCTCAGGAAGACGATGATGATGAGGATCCCTTCGGATTCGGGATCGTTGGCGATGAAAACAAGGCATCCCGGTCCAAACCCTTGGCAAAACAGAAGTCAGCTCCACAGACTGAAACAGTAGCTGAAGAAGCCACTCCTGCCCGACAGCCGAAGAAATCCTCATCCCGTGGCGAGAAAAAAAGCCGGAGTCCAGAACGCTCCGAACGGGAAGAAGAAAAACCAGCCAGGGCGGTTGAGTCGAAAGATTCAAAAGAGTCAGATGATTTCTGGGACGCTCTGGATGAATGGGACTGGGATTCCAAAGAGAAATCCAAGCCATCCTCCCGCAAATCCCGCTCTCGACGAGACGAGGATGAGGATGAAGAAGAGACAACAGAAGTCGAAATCACTGCAGTTGAGGCTGAGGATGCGGGAGACGATGAAGAACGTCCCACCCGTCGTCGCCGCCGTCGCCGCCGCCGGGGCAAAGGAACCCGGGAAGAGTCCGGCCGCAGCAAGTCAGAGGATTCAGAGGACGTCGAAGAGGTCTCTCTCGAAGAGCCAAAGGATGAGGTCGATGCATCTCTGATTGACGAGTTGTGGGGTAGTGAAGAAGACGAAGCAGTAAAACCCGTCGTATCCGCTCCGGTCACCGTCAAAGCAGTTCAGGAAGAGTCGGAAGAGGAGGAACAGGAACGAAAGCCATCTCGACGGAGACGGCGTCGCCGGTCGGATGACTCGGCGCCAGCGAAGGCTGAAAAGCCGGAACCGGTTCCAGCCCGACAGAGTGATGAAGAAGAAGAGGATGATGACGATCCTGAAATCTTGACCGTTTCCACTCGACCGCCAGATCCTCAATACCGCAACATTCCAACCTGGAGTGAAGCGATTGGGATGATTGTCAAAAACAAGGCGCCAAGATCTGCATCTTCCACCTCAAAAAGTGGAGAACGGCGTGGCTCCGGTCGTCGACGTCCACGGAGTCGGGATTAGATTCTGCGGCAGACTGGAATGTCGCCAGTGCGAAACTGGCGGAAAGGGAGTCGGAATTACCAGACCAGTACACACGGCAACCTGATGTCTATGGTCGAATCCCCTGCCCAGAGTTGCTCGCTGGAAGAATCCTACCGCTATGCCCGGGAAGTGACCCGTCGTGCGGGAAGCAACTTTTATCTCGCTTTTCGTCTGCTCCCACAGCCGATGTATCGCGCCATGTGCGTGATCTATGCCTATATGCGGATTTCGGATGACCTCGCGGATGCCAATGGAGTAGTTGTCGGGCCTGCGTCAATCTCGCCGCTCCAGCAACTGGCCAACTGGGAATTACAGGTTCGAAATGCATTGGAGGCTGGAGCACAAAAAACTCATCCACTCCTGCCAGCATTGATCGATGTTACAGATCATTTTTCGATCGAATCGGACTGGCTGCTGAATGTGCTGACGGGTATGAGAACAGATTTGACCGGCATGCCCATTCAGACCGATGAAGATTTGCGGGTTTATTGCGAGCAGGTCGCAGGGATGTCCGGGTTATGCTGCCAGGCAATCTGGGGAGCGGATCTGACAGTCACAAAACCACTGGCCCTGCAGTGTGGCGAAGCCTTTCAACGCACAAATATCCTGAGAGACCTGCAGGAAGACGCACTCCGAGGACGCTGTTATTTGCCAGAAGAAGAAAGAGCGGCTTTTGGGTGTCATCTGGAACAGTTACAGCAGGCCAGTATGCTCCCTGCCAGCTGGAAACCACTGCTTGACCAGCAACTGGCCAGAACCGCATCACTTTACCGGCAGGCTGCCGAACTGGAAGATCATCTGACAGGTGCGGGCCGACGGATGTTTCGCCTGATGTTTGCACTTTATTCCAGGCTGTTTCGTCTGATTGAGCAGGACCCCGCAGCGGCTTTTTCCCAGAGAGTTCGACTTTCACGCTGGCAGAAAAGTCTGCTGTTTTTACGGGCTCCCTGCAGACCCGTACGACGCGAATGGACCTGATTCGTGCCTGACAGTTGGCGGTTCCCGACCTGGTAAAACAAAAACGGGTCCAGGAGATTCCTGGACCCGTTCGTTTTTTCACTTCAATCCGAGATCAGATATCCCGTTTGGTCATCAACAGCAGGATGGGGCTGGCCACGTAAATCGAGCTATAGGTACCAACCACAATACCTGTCAACAGACAGTAGGCAAAGCCGTGTAGACCTTCACCTCCCAGCAGATAGAGGATAATCACCACGATCAATGTGGTAGCTGAGGTCAGCAAGGTACGGGCCAAAGTCTGGTTCAAGCTCGCGTCAATCATCTCGCGAGTGATGTTCGGGTTCTTGCCTCGGACTTCACGAATACGGTCGAACACGACGATGGTATCGTTCAGCGAGTATCCGATGATCGTCAGGAAGGCAGCAATCATCGGCAGGTTGATCTTGAAGTCAACCAGTCCCAGCATTGGGCCAATCGGCGTACGGCTCAGGACAGAGCCGATAGCAACCAGTCCCAGCACGCAAAGCACGTCGTGAATCAGGGCAACCACGGCTGCCAGACCGAAGGCCAGGCGGGTAAACCGGAACCAGACATAGGCAATAATCGCCGCCAGTGACAGCAGAATGGCCTTAATTGCAGACCACTTTGCTTCACCAGCCACCGCTGAACTGAATGTGTTGACTTCATCCAGAATAGGACGATCAGTCATGGACTGTTGCATGTCAGCCAGAGACTGCTGCACGACCTCTTTACTCACTTCAGGACGGACCTGCAGTTTGACCTGGGAGAAGCGTTTCACCGAGGATTCTTTGGCATCCACTCCGGAGCCAGCAGTTCCCACCAGGCTGATCAGGGATGCGGTCTCATCAGAATTGAGTGCATCGTTACCGGTCACACCCGCATAGGCCTCAAGGAAAAGATCCTGAACGGTGCTGGTTGTCACTTCACCAGAAAAGCTCAACACGGCTTCTGTTCCGCCGGCAAAGAAGTCAGGAGCAGCGGCGGTGCTGGTTTCTCCTTCAGCTGCTTTCGGGATTTCCGTGGGCTCCCCGAATTCCATTGTCACTTTGGTCAGTTCATGTCCCGAGTTTTCGAAGGCCAGGTTGACCTTGCGGCGGACATCAACGGTGTCTTCATCTTTGGTTCGCAGGCGGAAATAAATCTCATCTGCTCCGCCTTCCTCCAGAGAAGGGACGACCAGACGTTCCAGAGAGAGGTCGTTTCCGAACTCTTTCTCCAGAGAAGCCCGAGCTTCATCGATTCCCGGGTTGTCCTGGAACTGGAAGGTCACCATCGAACCCCCGGTGAAATCAATATCCAGATTATCATTGCCGCGGGAGAACAGGACTGCCATGCCCCCCAGAATCAGGCCCAGTGACAGCACTGTGGCCAGTTTCTGTTTGCCCATGAAATCAAAGGCTGTACCACTGCGGACAAAGCTCCAGCCGAGCATGTTGCCAGGTGTGATCAGTTTCAGTCGCTCGAACATATCGAACATCAACCGCCCGAAGTACAACGCACTGAACATACTCATCAGAATGCCGATAAACAGCAGTGCGGCAAATCCTTTGACCTGCTCCGTTCCGCCGCTGTAAAGAATGACTGCCGTAATCAGAGTGGTCAGGTTGGCATCGATAATGGTCGAAAATGCCTTGGAAAATCCGTTGTGTATCGCCATTCTCAGGCTGGCACCCTTGGCCAGTTCTTCTCGCATACGCTCGAAAATCAGCACGTTGGCATCAACCGCCATCCCGATGGTCAGAACCAGACCGGCCAGACCAGGGAGCGTGAAGGTGGCATCAAACAGGGCCATTGCCCCCAGAATCAGAATCACGTTCAGCACCAGAGACAGGTTCGCAATCAGCCCCGCCATCCAGTAATACACCAGCATGAAGCCGACCACGACCACTGCAGCAACAATGATGGCCGTCTTCCCTTTTTCCTGCACATCCACACCCAGCAGTGGGCTGATGGTATATT
>JAGQQT010000008.1 GCA_020426065.1 Planctomycetaceae bacterium
AAGAATCTGATTCCCGGCAAATTCATGGGACATCCGGGCGGGAATCAATGGTACTCCCTGGCGAAAGAAAGTATGGGAGAGCCACCAGTCGAGCCGGAATCAGGCAGTCGTTTTGTGATTCAGGCGGATCGAATTCCTGAGTATGAACCACCCTCGATTCTGTTTCCCTATAAGAAGATGGGCCAGTCAGCCAGTGGTATTGCCTGTGATTCTTCCAACGGAAAATTTGGACCGTTTACCGGTCAACTGTTTGTCGGTGACCAGACCAACAGCACCATCATGCGATGTTACCTGGAAAAAGTGCAGGGACATTTTCAGGGAGCCTGTTTCCCGTTCCGGGAAGGATTCGGCTCCGGCACGGTGGGCGTGGAGATGACACCTCAGGGCTCCTTGTTTGTGGGTGGCACTAATCGTGGCTGGGGCTCTCGAGGGACAAAGCCTTTCGCGATTGAGCGTCTGGACTGGTCGGGCGAGACGCCATTTGAAATTCTGAAAATGGAAGCCCGGCCAAAGGGATTCCGACTCACCTTCACGAAGCCGGCTGATATCGAAACTCTCAATGCAATTGAATATTACACGATCGATACGTATTCCTACATTTATCAGGCTTCCTACGGCAGCCCGGAAGTGGATTTCACGAAGCCTACAATCACATCAGCAGTGTCGTCTCCTGATGGGCTCTCGGTCGAGCTGACATTGGATCAGCTGGAAAGAGGCCATATTCATGAACTCAAGCTGCCCGGAGTCCGTGATCAATCCGGCCAGCCTTTGCTGCATCAGGAAGCATACTACACACTCAATTACATCCCAGCCGAATGACTGCACCTCACAGGCAGGGAATCAACATGTCACTTTCAGTCATTTTCAGAAAATCGGGATGATGCCGTTTCACCTCACAAATCGGTTATCCAAATCATTGTTGTACTGTGTACTTACCAGCTGCCTGCTGCTGGTGGTCACTGGGAACAGTCCGTCGGTGATGGCTGCTCCTCCCAATGTTCTGGTCATTCTGGTTGATGACCTGGGATATGGCGATTTGTCTTCTTACGGTGCCACCGATCTGCAGACTCCCGCGATTGATCGGCTGATTCAATCCGGGATGAAGTTTGTCAATTTTTATGCAAACTGTCCGGTCTGTTCTCCTACCAGGGCCGCCTTGCTCACTGGCCGATATCAGGACCGTGTGGGAGTTCCAGGAGTCATTCGCACACATCCCGAAAACAGCTGGGGCTATCTGGCTCCTGATGCCGTCACAATCGCGAGTGTTCTGAAACAATCAGGCTATCACACCGGGATCATCGGGAAATGGCACCTCGGCCTGGAGTCCCCCAACATCCCGAATGAACGTGGGTTTGATTTCTTTCACGGGTTCCTGGGTGACATGATGGATGACTATTACCATCATCGTCGCCATGACGTGAACTACATGCGAAAAAACCTGGAAGTCATCGACCCCGAAGGGCATGCCACCGATCTGTTTACTGACTGGACCTGCGATTACCTGAATGAGAAGGCCAGGAAACCTGAGCAACCATTCTTTCTTTATCTGGCCTACAATGCTCCCCACACACCCATTCAACCACCAGCCGACTGGCTGGATAAGGTGCAGAAACGAGAACCGGGAATCACAGAGCAGCGGGCAAAGCTGGTCGCTCTGATTGAGCATCTGGACAGTGGCATCGGGAAAGTGTTGAACTGTCTTGAGAAAACGGGGCTGGACCAGTCCACTCTGGTTGTTTTCTCATCTGACAATGGAGGCCAGATTGAAGTAGGCGCCAACAATGGCCCATTGAGAGACGGCAAGCAGAGTGTGTACGAAGGAGGCTTGAAGGTTCCTTGCGGGGTGGTCTGGCCTGGAAAAATTCAGCCCGGGTCATCCTCCGAATTTCGGGCAATGAGCATGGATCTGTTTCCCACCGTCCTTGAGGCAGCCCAAATCCCAGTTCCCGAAGGACTCGACAGTCGTTCCTTCCTGCCAACGCTCCTGGGAGAACAGCAGGTAGAGCTCAGAAAACACATGTTTTTCAGTCGCCGGGAAGGGGGGACCCGTTATCAGGGACTCACAATTCAGGCGGTCATCCGGGGGGAATGGAAACTGCTCCAGAACAGTCCGTTTGCCCCGCTCGAGTTGTATAATCTTGCCGAAGATCCTCTTGAGACAACAGATCGCACCAAAACGGCACCCCGGATTTATCAGGAACTCTCCGCAGCATTCCGCAGACAGCTGCAGTACTATGGCGAAGTTCCCTGGCAGGCACCTGATGCAGTCGTTCCGCTGGATTAGTAACTACTGTGATCGGGCATTGACGAGCTGTTCCAGGCAGGTCGCAATCAGGGCAGTCCAGCCGGTTTGATGGCTCGCGCCTAGGCCTGCTCCCGTGTCTCCATGAAAATATTCATGAAACAGCACGTAATGAGTCCAGTGCACATGAGCATCCGGAATCAGATCCGAATCAATGCAGTTTCGCAGGCTGCCCGTCTCCGGATCCAGAAACAGCCGGGAAAGCCGCTTCATCAGTTCCTCTGCCACTTCCTCCAGAGAACACATCTTTCCTGAGCCTGTCGGACATTCAATCCGGTATTCCGGTTCATAAAAAGAATGGTACTTCTGCAAAGATTCAATCAGCAGGTAGTTGATGGGAAACCAGATCGGCCCTCGCCAGTTGGAGTTCCCACCAAACATCCAGCTGTCCGATTCCCCGGGCACATAAGCGACCTTATGCGGCACACCACGAATCGAAATTTTAAGAGGCTCCCGTTCGTGCTTTTTGGAAAGGGAGCGAATGCCATAATCGGAAAGAAACTCAGTCTCATCCAGCAGGACTCGCAAGACCTTGTCGAGCCTCTTTCGTGAGGGAATTGAGAGCAGCAGTCGATTACTGTTCTGATCCTCTTCAGCAAACGTGATGTATTTGACCAGATCATGCCGGTACTTGAGAAACCAGTCCAGCTTGCGACGAAATCCAGGCAGGTCTTCAACCAGATCTTCATCGAGAATTACAACGGCAATCAATGGCAGCAGCCCCACCAGAGATCGGACTTTGAGCGGCACGTTTCCTCCATCAATGTGGAGGTGGTCATAATAAAAATCTTCCTCGCTGTCCCACAATCCTCCCCCATCCAGAGAATTCATCGCGTCGGTAATCCGCACAAAATGGTCGAGAAACTTCGAAGCCATTTCCGCATAGGCGGCATCGTGTCGAGCCAGTTCCAGAGCCAGAGACAGCATTGATCCACAATAGAACGCCATCCAGGCGGTCCCATCTGCCTGCTCCAGTTGGGCTCCTTCCGGAAGTCCCTTTGTGCGGTCGAATACCCCGATGTTATCCAGCCCCAGAAATCCCCCCGCAAAGACGTTATCGCCGTTTCCATCAATCTGGTTCACCCACCAGGTGAAGTTCATCAGCAACCGCTGGAACGCCATCGAAAGAAACTCGTAATCGTTCCCACCGGTCATTTCAAAAACTCGCAGGCAGGCCCAGGCATGAACAGGTGGATTGACATCATAAAACGCATATTCATAGGCGGGTAACTGACCATTGGGGTGCATATACCATTCCCGCAGCAAAAGCGTGAGCTGTCGCTTGGCAAACTCCGGGTCGATCCGGCACATCGGAATCATATGAAACGCCAGATCCCACGCCGCAAACCAGGGATACTCCCATTTGTCTGGCATGGAAATCACATCACGAGCGTAGAGATGTTTCCAGCGATGATTTCGGCCCTGAAAACGGGATTCAGGAGGAGGAGCCACATCACGATCCCCCTTCAGCCAGTCATCCACGATGTAATGATAAAACTGCTTAGTCCACAACAACCCTGCATAGGCCTGCCGCATGACAGTTTTCTCTTCGGCAGTGGAGTTCTGGGGAATGACCGTTTCATAAAACTGATCAGCCTCCTCATGACGCTTTGCCAGAATGTTCTGATATGAATCACCAAATGGTGTCTCGGGAAATTCGCTGACCATCGCCAGGCGGACAGGGACCTGAATTGTCTCACCCGGAGGAATCATGAACTGATAAACTCCTGCTGCTTTTGTCCCTTTCTGTGCTGGATTGACTGCATCAGTTTCTTTGTGAATCACATAACGATGAAAGGCATCCTTGACATACGGAGTGTAGGTCTCAGTCCCAAACAGGGCTTTCGTGTTCGTTTCGTTCTCTGTAAACAGCAAAGTCGGGTTCGATCCGTCGGAGGCAACTCCCCATTCACAGTAAAACGGCTCCAGATGTTCGTGTCGCGTCTTCACGCGTGAAGAATTCACCGCTTCAATTCGGGGTTTCAACGAACACCCCTCATGATGACACCCCCAGATCCACGTATTCCGAAACCAGAGAGTCGGCAGAATCGTGAGGGGGTGAGCCTCAGGCCCATGATTGGTCGCTGAAATCTGAATCAGAATGTCATTGGGAGTATTTTTGGCGTACTCGACATGAATATCAAAAAATCGGTTCTGCTCAAGAATCCCTGTGTCACACAATTCGTATTCCGGCTCATGCAGGCCGCGTTTTCTGTTTTCGTACAACAGTTTTTCATAGGGATAGGCCGCCTGGGGATATCGGTAAACACCTCGGCAGTAGGAATGGGTGGGTGTGGAATCAACGTAGAAATAGTATTCCTTAACATCTTCTCCATGATTTCCTTCGGGGCCCGTCACTCCAAACAGGCGTTCCTTGAGGATGGAATCTTTGCCATTCCAGAGTGCTATTGAAAAGCAGAGCCGACACTCCCGGTCTGTCCACCCCAGTAGGCCATCTTCTCCCCAGCGATAGACCCGCTGGCGAGCCTGATCATGCGTAAAATCCCTCCAGGCATCTCCTTCTGCAGAATAATCCTCGCGGACCGTTCCCCATTGACGCTCAGACAGGTATGGCCCCCAGCGTTTCCAGTTCTGGGAACGCGCCTCATTTTCCACCAGGCGGAGATGTTCTGCGGTGCTTGCCTTTTCAGCATCCATGTTGATCGAATCCGGTAATAAGTACTTCGATTGGAGAATAACTCAAGGGGAATCGGAGGTTGAGGCCGGAGAAAGGGGACCAGAACTGGGGAGTCGACTTTCTCCGGACAGAACCATTCCACAGCGTGTCAATGTCCAGGTTTCGGATTCCCGAACCAGACTGTCTCCAACGGAAGTGATGGTTCTTTGAAGTTGAACCAGTCCAAATGGAATCTGATCACTCAACCACAAATCTGTTCTGCTGGTCGCTTTCAGCTCATCAATCCCCGTGCCCAATGTCGTTGGGACCTGGCTGGCCAGCCTCATGCAGCGAATGGCATCCTCCTGGAAGGGGACGAACAGAAAGCGATCATGTGAGCGGCGATAAGCCCGTTCCTGAGGCAGACTTCTCAGAAATGCCTCTGGCTCCTCTTGTATGGACATTGAATCGGGTTCTGTCCACGCCAGGAGAAAGTTTTCGGGATCCGCACCGGCATCAAACTGATTCTGATCCACAACAAGGGAGAGACTGCGTTGCAGCTTTCTTTGGGAGTCAAACCATTTCATCTGCACAGAGCGGGCTCGGTGTTGCCTGAACTCCGTTGGCCCCCCATCACTGACAACCAGATAGCGGTCTGTGCCAACCCGGTATTCAGCCCAGTAATTCTCCGCCTGTGCATCCGCTGGCAGGAGCGACAACCAGCTGTTCACAGGTTTTTTCAGAGCGGGCGGTGGATCGGAATAGTTGATCAGTCCTCTCGTCTCCAGAACCGAAAACAGCCAGGGCTGCTGCCAAGGAGTGGACCAGCATTCCCAGGCGGAGTAAATCGAGGGAACTGTCAGAATGGCCAGGGCAATTGCCGGATAATTCTTAGTTCGGCAGTAGTTCAATCCCTGTGCCAATGCCATCAGCCACAGGGGTATCATCCACAAAGTCCACCGCAACGACACACTCACGCCTCCGTAGTTATAATTCTCAACTCGCTTCCAGTAAAACAGCAGCACTCCTGCAGTCACAATGACTGTGAGCACAAACCAGCCGCGTTGCCAGGTTTTTCCCTTTTGAATCCCCCACAACATTCCAGGGAGGGAGATCAACCAGATCGGCGTCAGTGAAAAAATCCCATGATGTCCGACCAGACAATGAAAAATATACGAGGCCACAGAATCCCGTGCCCGATCGACCCCACGAGGTTCCGCCCAGTAACTGGGAATCCCCAAATGCTCATAAACATATTTTTCGGTGCCGTAATACATGTAGAACGGCTTCCAGCCACCCGTGGCAATGACATTGTTGATAAGCAACGCCGACAGGGGAATCACTGCTGCAGGCACAAACCAGACCAGCGTTTGGCGTGGATTCACTCTCCACAGCATGACAAACAGACAAAGCCCGTACAGACCGGCAGGCAGTTCATTACAGCAGGTCCAGCCACCAAAGAAACCAGCGAGGATAAACCACCAGGCCGAAGCCTTTCCAGATTCAGAATTGCTGCTTGCCTGCTGAGCCCGGATCGCTCCATAAACTGAAAAGATTAAAGCCGTTGCTGCAATCGTGTGATTATTCAACACAATCAGATAAGGCAGCAGTAGCGAGGCAAAGGCGAGCAGCCCTGTCGTGAGGACCCGCCATTCTTCAGCAATATCAGAGCGGACAAGGATTCCCCAGAACACATATAAGGCAATCCAGAACGGAATCAGATTGGAAATGAGCAGGATTGTCCGGGCAACCTGATTCGTTTCCGTCAACAGGCTCCAGCCTGTCAGCATACGCACTCCACGATACAAACCTGCCAGCATCGTCGGGTAGAGTGGAGGCTTGGTGGAATAAAAGTGGCCTTCATGCCGCACCTTATCAATCGTATCCCAGCCGGGACGGGCAATGATTTCATCAATCTGATAGGTCCCTCGGGCAGAAAGAGACCAGACCGTGCACCAGCGGGATCGATCATTGGCACTTCCCAACGCTTCAGCACTGGTCAGCCGGGCCAGCATCAGGCCAGCATTGAGAAGAATCAGCGACAGGATAATCGGAGCTTCATATCGACGGACGGGGTATAGAGGAGTTGATCTCTTGGCAACAGTTGTCGGTTCATTCATGTTTCCTGCATCCTGCAAGGAGACGTGGCTGTTCAGTTCCTCACTCCGTCATGGACTGACCTCAACCGTCGTTCGAAATCGTATTTATTCGAGTCGACGGCGGTCCATCAGGGAGTGCCTGCAGACAGCAACCAGCCTGATTGCTGCATGCCTTGTTTTCAAAGCGTATCAAGCAACTCCCGAAGATGAAAATGATGCTTGCCCAATTTCCCACCATAATTTCCGGCAGAAACCTCAGTAATGCCGCCACACTCGGTCAAACTGAGTAAGCCTGCCCGCATCGCCTGGCCAACGACTGCCGCATCAAATCCATCAATGACAATCTCATAAACCGCACCTGTTTCCGGAAGCAGTTCAGAAGTGGTCCTCGCTCGCAGAGTTGGACAGTAGGCATCGTTTGTGCTGGCCCGCAGGGCAGGGTAGCGAGACCCCACCTTGCTGCCACTTCGTACCACTCCGCCTGGAAATGGCATAATCACACGGGGACAAATCCGCATCGCCTGCACAGCGTGTTCAGCTCCACGCAATGCTTCGGCCTGCGTTCGTCCACCAATCAGCAGATTTCCTCCCGCCACGCCACGGAAACTTCCCACCGCTTCTTCACAGACGAATTCACCGTCCATCACCGGAATACGCCAGAAACGCCGCTGACCAATTCGTTTTGAGCACTGAAATCCGTCACCAAAGTAGCGGAGCTGTTTTCCCAGAGCCAATTCCGCGTCTGATTGTCGAGTCTCAGGAAATCCGTCAAAAACTGCCGTTGTGGGGCAGGTCAGCACACACTGTCCGATCCGCTTGACGACCGCCTTGGCCAGCGCATCCCGATTAAAAGCAAACAGCATGATGGAAACTCCAGGGCGACCATCCGGAGTCTGATCGGAAGTCAGGAATTGATCAATCCCCGCTTCCGCATCGCAGGCAATGACGCTGGTTCCGTAGCCGGTAACTTCACGGGCGGCAATCTCGGCCCAGGCTTCCGTTTCAGCCGTGATCGTCAGTTGTGTTCCAGTCACTGAGAAAGCTTCAGCAAATGTCTCTGAAACAGTCAGATTGCGCCAACTCAAACGATTCATGTGTTGAAAAACGTCATTTCTAACCAATTCGCCATGCGAAACCGGAAACTCTGAATCCGCTCATTCCTCGGGCAGTTCTCTCTGGATCCTACTCTTCGGAAGTATCGTGACGAAAGCGGACCACTTTATGAATCAGTTCAGCGGTATTGTTGACCTCAAGTTTTTTCATCACGTTACTGCGATGGGCATCAACCGTCTTTACGGAAATCCCCAAGTAATCCGCGATATTACGGCTCGTTTCACCGCGGATCACATGTTCCAGAACCTGGTTTTCCCTTTTGGAAAGATTTTGCAACTGGGTATCCACCTGCGTTAACTCCCAGTTGCGGGATGATTCCTGGCGGGCGATTTGGATCGCATCCTTTACGCACTGAATGATCTGATCTTCTTTTCCGCCTTTCTGCAGAAAGTGAAAGGCCCCCAGCCGCATTGATTCCACTGCCAGAGGAACATCTCCATGAGCGGTCAGGATAATGACTGTTAACGGAGATTTCCTCTCCCGGAGCTGCCTTAAGACATCAATGCCCGACAATCCATCCATCTGATAATCGACAATTGCACAACCACAGGCAGCTGGTGGCAGATCGAGCAGAAATTCATGACCATTTGGATAAGAATGAACTGTCAAACCGAGCGACTCAAGCATGAATGTCATTGATTCTCGCAAGTCGTTGTGGTCATCAACCAGGTAAACTTGCGGTTCAATCTGATACAATTCCGTTTCTTCTGATGAAGACGTCTCATTCATGGCGGGGACAAGCAGTGAGTTCGGTGGGCGGAAAAACAGCAGAAATTGCGGTAAAAAATTAGACCGGCAACCGATAAGTGTACAAGATTGCGTTTCTGATCGCCAGTCATCTCTGAACGGTAGTGTGATTCTCACTGCGAACAGACTGAAACTGAATAACCTCAGAACAGTTTCATGCTGAGCTATCTTCTCAGAGTGTGTTTGCGAACAGGAAACAGCAATTTCAAGATCCTGACAGAGCCGGATTTGCATCGTGTTGAGGATTTTGATAATGTCTCGAATTCCCCCGGTGTGAATGGAACACCGGCATATTTCAATCATTAAATCACCGAGAGGTAGTTCCTGGATGGGTACGAAGAAGACGGGCAAAGGGCGTCGTAAAATTGGTCGTAAGAAGCGACGGATGCGAGCCAAAATTCGTCACAAGAAGTAGTAAAATCTACCGCCCGATTCATAGGATCGGACTGGTTATCTCTTCGTGGCTCCAATCAGGATAGAACTCCGAAAAGGAGTTTGCTCTCGTACCCGGAAAGCATATCAATCTGCTTTCCGGGGCCAGCGTTTTCTGCTGCGCTACGCAACCTCAGCCCATAAAGCGAGTTCCACGGCCGCATTCAGAGGCAACTCATTGCAGCCGACTGCAAATCGTGTATGGCGGCCATGATCCCCGAACAAATGGATCAACAGTTCGGACGCTCCATTCATCACGTAGGGCTGTTCAGTAAATCCATCAGCAGACTGAACAAATCCTTCCAGACGAATGATTCGCACAATATTCTCCAGTCCACCGGCCGCTTTATCCAGTTGAGCCAGGGCATTCAGGCAGGCCAGTTGTGCGGCGTTGCGGCCATCTTCTTTCGTCAATTGCTGCCCGACTTTTCCCTGGAAGGTCAATTCCTTGCCTATAGTTGGTAACTGACCACTGGTCATGATCAGATTTCCGGTTCGCAAAACCGGGACATAAGCCCCCACCGCTTCAGGGGCATGAGGCAGTTCCAGCCCCAGATCTTGCAGACGTTCGGCAATCGTTTGACTCATCGAGCACTCTCTCTTTCTGACCGCTCCGGACAGAGATACTTGTTTTTCCGGGATTGATCGTCCATATTCAACATGCGAGAGATCGCTCTGCCCTCTCAATTCGAATCACGCATGGACCGTGATCATAGTTTCGATCTGTTTCCAGCCGCAAGGAATCTGGCATGTTGAGATCTGTCTGCTTCGTTTTCACTCTGCTGTTCCTGCTGACAGGCTCCATTCAGGCCGCAACCTTCACAGGTCGAATTACGGCAATCTCTCCGGACCATAGCCAGATCACAGTCGAGTCCCGGATTTCCAAAGATCAGAAAACGTTTTCGGTCGATCCTCGAACATTCAAAATCAGCATCCAGAAAAAACCGGGCAAAGTCGATCAGCTTTCTGTCGGAGATCTGATCACCGTTTTCACAACGGACTCGGGTGAGCCGCTCCGCATCTACATGAACTCCAGTCCTTCAGGAACTCCCAGTTCTGAACCTGCAGGCAATAAGAGTTCAGATGCAACCAATACCAGTAGTCAGGTAGGTCAGCAGGACTGGTCACAATTTCTGGGGTCCGATCGAACCAACCGATCCAACTGTACCGGGCTGTTGAAGACCTGGCCGGCAGAAGGCCTCAAACTGCTCTGGACCGCCCGGGATCTGGGCGAAGGTTACTCCTCTGTCAGCGTTGTGAATGGCAAAGTATTCACGATGGGGACCCGTGCCGATCAGGAAGCCATTTTCGCAATCGATCTAGCCTCCGGACGGGAACTGTGGGCGGTCCGACAGGGAAGTATTTTCCGTGAAGGGCAGGGGAATGGTCCACGGAGCACTCCGACTTATGACAACGGGCACCTCTACACCCTGGGCGCCGCTGGAGATCTCAGTTGTACTACCGAAAATGGACAACTCATTTGGACCAAAAACATCCTGCAGGATTTCGAAGCCAAAAACATTATCTGGGGTATTTCTGAATCTCCCCTGATCGATGGCGACCATCTGATCTGCACACCCGGTGGCCTGGGTGCCACCATGGTTTGCCTGAACAAGAAGACTGGAAACGTCGTGTGGATCGCTCCCATTCCACAGGATCCTCAGGCCGGATATGCCTCCCCCGTGATTGCGAACCTGAATGGCCGCAAACAGTACATCAATTTCTGCCACAGTGGTCTGTTTGGTGTCGATGCCCAGACTGGCCGTCCTCTCTGGGGCGATAACTCAGCCTCCAACGATACGGCAAACTGCAGCTCAGCAATTGTCATGGGCAATACTGTCTTCTACGCCTCAGGTTATGGAACCGGTGGATCACTCCTCAGCTTCGAGGGGAACAATGGCAACAAGCAGCTGGTTTATAAAACTGAGAAGATGAAAAACCATCATGGCGGGATGGTCGAATGGAATGGGTACATTTATGGTGCCAATGACAGCATCCTGACCTGCCTGAACGCCAAGACCGGTTCGATCACCTGGCAGGATCGTCTGGAAGGCAAAGGGAAAGGAGCGATCACCCTCGCGGATGGACAACTCTATTTTCGCAGCGAACTGGGACCGATGTATCTGATCGAAGCCAACCCCGATGAATTCATGCTCAATGGCCAGTTCGAACAGCCGGAACGTAGCGGAAAAAATGCCTGGGCTCGCCCCGTTGTTGCGGATGGCAAACTGTTTTTGCGTGACCAGAGCATTCTGCTCTGCTATCAGCTGACACCGTAAACCGCCTACTTTTTCCGTTTCCGTTTGTTGCCAGAAGAATTCTTCGAGGAACGCGGAGCGGGAGCTGGTTTTCTGCTGTTATTGCGTGGAACCTTTCGAGGCGATTTCCGGATCTTTGCCGCCGGACTCGCCTCATTGGCTGATTCCAGCAGCTTCACCAGTTTCATATCGAGTTCGCGCCGATCCAGATCCACATGCACAATACGAATGCGGACAAGTAATCCCAGCCTCAGCCGCAGATTTGTTCCTTTTCCAACCAGGCAGCGGGCATCCCGATCGTAGTAGAACTGATCGAGATCGGACAGATCGCTGATGTGAATCATCCCCTCCGCGGGAACTTGCAGGCACTGGCAGAACAGGCCAAATTTTTCTACACCGGTGACCACCGCATCAAACTCTTTGCCGATAAACTGCTCCATATATTCCAGCAGTTTCAGACGTTTCAATTCCCGTTCCGCACGCTCGGCCCGACGCTCTGTCTCACTGCAGTGCAGTCCGGCTTTCATTAAATGTTCGTAGCTTTCTCCTCCGTACTTTTCCCCTCGGAGGATCAGGCGGTCGATGATCCGGTGGATCGTCAGGTCCGGATAACGTCGAATCGGGCTCGTAAAGTGGCAGTAATCATCTGCTGCCAGAGCATAATGCCCCATCTCCTCGGGAGAGTATTCAGCCTGCTGCAGACTGCGGAGAAAAGAGAAATGGACGGAACGCTGCAGCGGTGTCCCGGCAGTCTGATCCAGGAGTTCCTGCAGACTTTCCCGACTCTGCGCCTGCGGCAGTTCCAGCCCCAGCGATTCAATAAACTTTTGAAAAGCCTGTACTTTTTCTGGTGAGGGAGGCGGATGAATCCGCCGCAGGAACTGAACTCCACGTGCATTCAGTTCTGTCGCCACCGCAATGTTTGCGGCCAGCATGAACTCTTCAATGATCTGATGACTTTCATCGTTGACTGCCTCCTCCGCTCCCGCAACCCGTCCTTCCGCATTAAACTGCAGGACGATTTCCGGCATGCTCAACTCCAGTGCACCGCGGGAAAAACGACGGCTCCTCAGAATCCGGGCCAGTTTCTGCATGCGGAGCAGGAGAGTGGAAACGGCAACCTCCAGCTCCGGATGATTCTCGGGATGCAGCAGAAAATCCATCACCTGTTCATAACTGAATCGCTTGCGAACCTTGATCGCCGAATTGGCAAAGCGGACATCAACCGGGATCCCCTCCGGGTTGAATTCAATGAAGACGGATTTGACAAACCGGACACGACCTTCCTGCAGACTGGCCAGACCATTGGAAAGCACCTCCGGCAGCATCGGAATGACGCGAGTCGGCAGATAAACACTGGTTCCGCGAATGTAAGCATCCCGATCGAGCGGAGTATTCGGCTGCACAAAATGCGAAACGTCCGCGATGTGTACCCCCAGATGAAAGTGGCCGTTTTCCGTTTCGGTCAGAGAGATCGCATCATCAAAATCTCGAGCGGTGGCCGGGTCGATGGTCACAATCGGATCATGGGTCAGATCCATCCGTCCTTCGAGATTCTTCTCGTCGAACTTCTCCATCAGGTGAGCTGCCTGCTGAACCGCCTCCAGTGAAAACTCGGTCGGCAGGCCGTACTCATGGATGATCGACAACGTATCCACACCAGCCTGGCCGCGAGCCCCCAGAACCTCAATCAGGACCGCTTCTCCCACGGCGTATTGAGTTGGAAAGCGGATCATCTCGATCACAACTTTGTCGTCCAGTCGGGCTCCCTTGGCCCCCGGATCCCCGACCCAGATGGCCTCTTCGTAGTTTTTGCCATCAACAAAGACATAACCCTGACCATCTTCTTCGAAGTACGTGCCAACAAAACGATTCGTCGCCCGTTGGATGACTTCAATAATTCGCCCGCACTGCTGACCGTTCGAACGTCGTCGTTTCAGCAGCACAACCGCCACTTCATCGCCCGTCTGGGCATCTCCGAGATCTCGCCGATCAATGAACAGGTCTTCGGTCAAATGAGCTGGTTTGGGTTCCTGCAGAATGACATAGCCGTTTCCTGTGCTGACTTTCCTGAGAATGCCGCGCAGGGCGTGTGATTTGTTTGTGGGATGCACCAGCCCCTGGGGATCAACCTGCACTTTTCCCTCAGTCACCAGACGCTCGACCGCTTGGTCAACCTTGTCACGCACCTTTTTCTTGTATCCCAGCTTCTTAGCCAGTGACTTGACCGTCATTGGCTCGTAATTGGGCAATGACAGATATTCCAGCAGTTTGGCATCAACGGCCATTGGTCATTCCCCTAAGAAATGGAACAGAGACGAAAGAAGCTTCGGGCGGATCTGGTCTGCACTCAGGAATTCGACATCATCCCTTTGAACAGTTTCCGATCAATCCGGGGATTAAAAGGAGTCCAGTTCGAGAGCCGGTTCGGATCGGCATCAATCAACGCGGTGAATTCATTGACTTTGGCATCAATGTTATCCAGATGATGCAAAACCACTGCCTCGGGAGTCATGGGAAGCTTGGGACTGCCAAATTCGTACGTCCCATGGTGGCTGGCAATCATGTGCTTCAGACGCAATACCGTTTCTTCGGCCAGGTCATGCCCGTCTCTAGACGCATGGGCCAGTTTTTCATTCAGCATCTCGATCCCAATAATCAGATGCCCGATCAACTGCCCTTCATCGGAATACACGAACGTGCCGTCGTATCCCAGTTCCCGGATTTTCCCGAGGTCATGCAGAAAAATCCCGGCCAGTAGCAGGTCCCGATTCACGCTCGGATAAAACGGCACAATTGCATTTCCAGCGTGCATCAGATTCACAATGTGCTCCAGCAGACCGCCCAGATACGCATGATGGGCCTTGATGCCTGCCGGCGCCTGTTTCAACTGTGCCAGAATGGATTCATCACTCAAATAGAGCTGCATCAGGTAACGCAGCGGCTGCGATTCCAGAGAATTGAGGTAGTCAGACAGTTGGGAGATGAGCTGATCCACATCCTGACTGGTTCCGGCCTGGAACTGGGTGATGTCAACGGATTCTTCCGGCACCGAGTCAATGCGGGTCAGAATGACCTGCAGGTTTCCATTGTATAACTGGGCCTTGCCGCGAATTTTGACGTAATCACCCGTTTGAAGATGCCCGACCGCATCTTCGCTGACATTCCACAGCAGACCATGCAGAGAACCACTTTTGTCTCGCAGATCAGCCAGCAGATAGGTATCCCCGTTTCGATTGGCGCGCAATTGCTTATCGGCCAGCACGAACACTTCTTCGATGGCCTCACCGTCGGTGATTTCATTGACATATCGACGAGCCATAACCACAAACTCTTTTCTGTCAAATTGTTGTGACAATCAATTGTTTCCTTGAGTGTAGGATTCCCACTGGTCTCTCACAAGTTTGCCTGCAGACTTTCCGTCATTCGCAGAACGGTTACACTGCAACACAGTCGGCCAGAATCAAACAGAATTCGTTTTTTTGATGCAGGCTTCCTGTTCAGGTGCCGACCAGGAAGCTGCAGGGCACTTTGCCAAGGATCATCAGAATGCGCTGGTCACAGTCGCTCATTCCCACTCTGAAAGAAACACCTGCCGATGCGGAAGTTCCCAGCCATCGCCTGATGTTACGGGCAGGGTTGATTCGCCAGTTGATGGCTGGAGCCTACACCTATCTCCCACTCGGCTGGCGGGCTGTGCAGAAAGCGGCTGAAATTATCCGCTCCGAAATGGAACGGGCCGGAGCGGTGGAAATCCACATGCCCGCCCTGCAACCGATTGAACTGTTTGACCGCACGGGCCGGAATGAAGCCTTTGGTTCCGTTCTGGTCCGACTGGATGTGACCCGAGGTGATCGCAAAGTCCACCTGGCACTGGGGCCCACGCATGAAGAAGTGGTCACAGACCTGATTTCCCGACACATCAGCAGTTATCGTCAACTTCCGTTGACTGTGTATCAGATTCAGACGAAATTCCGTAACGAAGAGCGTCCTCGCTTTGGCGTTCTCCGCACCAGCGAATTTTTAATGAAGGATGCGTACAGCTTCGCCTCCTCGCTCGACCAGCTGAATGCATCTTATCAATCGATGTATGATGCTTACTGCCGCATCTTTTCTCGTTGCGGTCTGCGCTA
Source organism: Planctomycetaceae bacterium (assembly GCA_020426065.1). GTDB lineage: Bacteria > Planctomycetota > Planctomycetia > Planctomycetales > Planctomycetaceae > Rubinisphaera. Next base: position 15,702 of record JAGQQT010000008.1, read on the forward strand.
CATCCCTGTCGAAGCCGAAAGTGGTCCGATTGGGGGAGATGCTTCGCACGAATTCATGATACCGGCCGACAACGGGGAAGACAAAATCGTATTCTGTCAGGAAAGCGGATACGCAGCGAATCTCGAGCGGGCGGAAACCGGAAGGCCCGCACCTTCTCTGACTCCCTCCAACAGCCAGAATGCACTGGAAAAGGTGGCTACGCCCTCTGCAGGCAGTATTGACGCCGTTTGTGGCATGCTCAAATGCCAGCCAAAACAGATGATCAAAACAATCATCTACTCAGCAGATGACAACCCCGTGGCGGTTCTGGTTCGGGGAGATCACGAAGTTAATGAAGGAAAGGTGCGTCGGGTTCTGGGGGCAAAACACCTGGAACTGGCAGATGAAAAGACCATTCAGCAGGTGACTGGTGCTGCCGTGGGGTTTGCTGGTCCGGTCGGCCTGAAATGCCGTGTCATTGCAGATCATGATGTCCCGGTTATTCCCGATGCCATCACGGGGGCCAACGAAACCGACCAGCATTATCGCAACGTCAATTTGGGACGAGACTATCAACTCGACACCACATATGACCTGCGGAATGCCACCGAAGGTGATCCCTGTCCACGCAGCGGGAAACCGCTGGAATTTGTCCACGGCATTGAAGTGGGGCACGTGTTCAAACTCGGCACCAAGTATTCCGAATCTCTGCAGGCAATGTACCTGGATGAACACGAAACTCGGCACCCCATCATTATGGGCTGTTACGGGATCGGAGTTAACCGCATCGTCGCAGGTCTTGTGGAAACCTGTCACGATGACAAGGGAATCATCTGGCCGATCACGATTGCTCCCTACGAAATCCTCCTGATTCCGCTGAAAACTGATGATGCGGAGTTGATGGAGAAAACAGAAACCATCTACGCCCAACTCAAAGAGCAGGGACTGGATGTCCTCCTGGATGATCGCCCGGCCCGCCCAGGCGTGAAATTCAATGATGCCGACCTGATCGGAATTCCCTGGCGGATTGTGGTAGGGGGCAAAGGACTGGCCGAAGGAGTGGTTGAGGTGAAATCCCGTACTGCTGACGCCCCGGAGAAAATCCCGGTTGAACAGGTCGTGGCACATGTGGCCCGAATTGTCGCAGAAGAAAAAGGCAAACTGAACAGGGTCTGATCACTTCCGCTCGGTAAATTCGTCCGACTGATACGAACAGACACTTTGGAGAGTTGAATTTTTGGGCCGTTTCCATCACTCTCCATTGATCTGTCTTTGTTCCCCATCGTGACTCACGCAGAACCTTCGTTCAGGCATATCAGAAAGAAAGAAAATGACCGCATCGAAACCAAAGCTCCATAACGCAATGTGGCCTGGGCTTGTTGGCAAAGAAGAAGGGACGGATCATCCCCCCATCAGTCTCGATCACATGCTCGAACTGACTGTGGCAGCGGACGTGAATGGTCAGAAATACGAAGGCATTGATTACTTCCTGTTCCATCCGCACACAGATCCAGACGCCTCTGATGATGCTCTGAAGGCCATTGCAGACAAAGTTGCCGGCTACAATCTCAAAATTGGTTCCCTGGTGGCCCCTGTCTGGCCCGGCACAGTGGGTGACGCCGCCATGGGAGATGATGAGGCTCAGAAAAAGTTCCTGCTGGCTGTCGAAAAAGCCTGCCGGATCGCCAAAGTGTTCAATGATCATGGCGTTCGCAGCTATGGCTGCATCCGCATCGATTCTGCATCGGGCGTCACCGATTGGGCTGCCGATCCGGAAAAGAATTCTGCCCGGATTGCTGACACCTTCCGCAAAGCGGCCGATATCGCAGCCGACCATGGCGAACGACTCGCAGCTGAAGGAGAAATCTGCTGGGGTGGCATGCACTCCTGGAAGAAGATGGTTCAGTTACTCGAGATGGTCGATCGCCCCGAAACGCTTGGTTTCCAGGCGGATCTGGCACACACCTATCTGTACCTGCTTGGCTACAACGCAGAAGAAGATGCCCTGCTGAAGCCGGGGTATTCGGAAGACGAATTCTGGGCTGCCTACAAAACCATGACGGATGCCCTCCGCCCTTGGACCATCGATTTCCATGTGGCCCAGAACGACGGGAATGTTCATGGTACAGGCTCTCACGACAAGACCGGCAAACACTGCCCGGCCGATGATCCCAACGGCAAGCTCGATATCGTCAAATGTGCCGGTTACTGGCTCGAAGGAGCAAAGGAACGGGGCATTGAGCATATCTGCTGGGATGGCTGCATGTTCCCGAACGAAATGCTGGAATCCGCATCCACATGGGACACGATTCTGAAAACCATGATCGATGTTCGGGATGCACACGGCTGGAACTGAGTGAGCAATTCACCAGAGTCGTTCAAACAATTCACTGTAATCAGTTCGCCACTCAGCAGGCGATTGCTGTGCCTCTGAATTTTTCAGTCAGGCAGAAACGGCTTACTGATCGGTCAAAGACTTACAAGACACAGAACAATTCATTCGGGAGAACTCCAGATGGCAAACAAGGAACTGCGAATCGGACTGGTCGGCTACGGATTTATGGGGCGTACCCATTCTAACGCCTATAAAAGAGTCAACGACTTCTTTCCAGAACTGGCCTATCGTCCGGTTCTGAAAGCAGTCTGCGGCCGGACCGCAGAGAAAACTCAGGCATTTGCCGATCAGTGGCAATACGAATCCTGTGAAACAGACTGGCAGAAGCTGATTGCCCGGGACGATATCGATGCGATCGATATCTGTACTCCAAACGATCAACATGCCAACATCGCCATTGCGGCTGCGGAAGCAGGAAAAATGGTGCTGTGTGAGAAACCACTTGCCCGGACAACCGCTGAATCGCTGCCCATGGTGGAAGCCGTGGAAAAAGCGGGTGTAGCCAACACGGTCTGGTACAACTACCGCCGCATTCCGGCTGTGACTTTGGCCAAGCAGGTAATTGAGTCTGGAAAACTCGGGAAAATCTTCCACTATCGCGCCAATTTCCTGCAGGACTGGACGATCAATGCAGATCTCCCCCAGGGGGGAGCGGCGTTATGGCGACTGGATGCCGCGGCAGCCGGTTCCGGAGTGACCGGTGACCTGCTGGCTCACTGTATTGATACCGCTATCTGGCTCAATGGCACGATCAAGGATGTCTCGGCCATGACCGAAACCTTCGTCAAGGAACGCATGCATAATCTCACCGGCAAAGTTGAAAAAGTGGGAATTGACGATGCCTGCCTGTTCCACTGTCACTTTAATAATGGTTCACTCGGACTGTTCGAGTCGACCCGTTACGCCCGAGGGCACAAGGCACTTTACACGTTCGAAATCAATGGGGAACATGCCTCGATTCGCTGGGATCTGCATGACCTGAACCGTCTCGAATACTTCGACCATTCCGATGAATCGATCGTTCGCGGCTGGCGCTCCATTCATGTCACCGACGGTGATCAGCCCTACATGGACCATTACTGGGTTCCTGGGCTCTGCATCGGTTACGAGCACACCTTCGTCAATCAGGTGGCAGACTTCCTCAAATCTCTGGAAACCGGACAGCCGTGCGGCCCCACCTTCCGGGACGCCCTGGAAACGGCCAAAGTCTGTGATGCCGTGCTGAAAAGTGCTGCAGAACGGTCCTGGCAGAACGTCTGATTCCGCCAGGATTAACGATCTCGCCGGGATCAGGCTTTCGGTTGCCTGAAAAAGGTGTTACGCTGAAATGCGGGTCGCAGTCATTGCTGCGTCCCGTGTTCATTTAATGACAACTTACAGGACTTGAAACAGAAAGGGATCTCCCTTTCTGTTGGCAGTGTATTTTTCCCGCTCAGGGAAGATCAACGCTGCATGATTGATCAATACCGGCCTTTCAGGGCTGGAAACAGGAGTTGAACTATGGAACGTCAGCCGATTACCCGCGAGGGGCAGGAAAAGCTGAGAGCTGAAATCAAGCACCTGGAAACAGTGGTGCTGCCTGCCATTACCGAGAAGGTTGCCGATGCGCGCGCTGAGGGAGACCTCAAGGAAAACGCCGAGTATCACGGCCAGCGGGAACAGCA
>JAGQQT010000900.1 GCA_020426065.1 Planctomycetaceae bacterium
TGGCTGAACAAAAACGGCATCGCCGCTGCAGTACTGAAATATCGTGTCCCGACCCGACAGTTCGAGCCGATGTGGAAGGCTCCCGTCCAGGATGCTCAGCGGGCCATTCGAATCCTGAGAACAAACTCCGAGAAGTGGAATCTCGATCCCCAGAAGGTTGGCATCCTCGGTTTTTCGGCTGGTGGCCATACGGCTGCCCGCGCTTCATTGACCAAAGAGGCCCAGTATGCAGCGATTGATAAAACCGATGAGGCCCCCTTCCTGCCTAACGCCAGCATTTTGATTTACCCTGCTTACCTGGATCAGAAAGATGGCAGTGGGCTGACAGCCGATCTGAAAGTGGACTCCTCCTCTCCTCCGACGTTCCTGGTTCACGCGTTTGACGATCCGATTTCCGTCCGGGGATCGCTTTACATGGCACTGGCTTTGAAAGACGCCGGAGTCCCTTTCGATCTGCATGTGTACGAAACCGGAGGCCATGGATACGGCCTGCGTCCAGTCGAAAACAAACCGGTCACCCTGTGGCCAAACCGCTGCGAAGAATGGCTGACCCGGCTCGGCTGGAAGTCAAAATAGAGTCCTGATCTCGGAAACCAGATGCACCTGTCATAATCGACATTGCACCTTGGCCTGAGGTTGTCGCCGATGGCTTCCCACTGGGGACATTTGCCGTCATAATTCATTGACCTTTATGGATGCGATCAGAAAAGACCATCTCAGACTAGTTGTTGTCACTGAGTCAATCTCTGCAATCTAGGTGCTTCAACCTTTTTCTGGCCTTAGTCACCACGCAGGCGTACAAGGAATACCTCTCAATGAAATTCCAGATCCATTCGATAATTCGAGTATCCAGTCGTCAGACACAACTCGCCGGGATAGTCCTTCTGGTTGTCCTGGCAACCACCCTGTCGAGTTCTGCAGAAGACATTGGCAAGACTCTGAACCGAGTTTTTTCCAAATCAGTCCGTGATACCGAGAAGGCATTCAAAGACAACACCTGGTTTGACGCCGCCATTCACTGGACTGCATCCGAAAACAAGGGAGGTATCGAGACGATCGTCGCCAATCGGGCTTACTTCTTTCAAGGTCACAACTACATGCGATATAACCTCTGGGTCGATGAACAGGACCAGGGGTTGAAAAACATCACCGCTGGCTGGGAATGGCCAGACGATTCGCGATGGAACAACGGAATAGACGCGGCGCTCTGTTGGAACAAGCGCCAGATCGCATACCTCTTCAAAGATCACTACTACCTCCGGTACAACATGCGCACCAACAAGATCGAGGGTAACCAACCGATCACGCGCGGCTGGGCTGGAAATGTCCCCTGGGATGACGGAGTCGACGCGGCTGTTTACTGGCGTGATGATCGGGCCATGTTCTTCAGTGGGAGCCGCTATTGGAGTTACGACCTTGCGAATGACACTTGTTCGAGCGTCTATCCGATCAGCCGGATTTTTCCCAACATTCCAAGTTCCTTTTCCTCCGACATTGATTCAGCTCTCAATGGGGGGAACGGTAAAATATATCTCTTCAAGGGAGATCAATA
>JAGQQT010000901.1 GCA_020426065.1 Planctomycetaceae bacterium
GCCCCGCTGCTAGCACCAGTTCTGCCCCAAATTCAAAGTGGCACGCTCAAATCCGACAACGGCTTTTCGGATTTGATAATCAAATAATCTATTTTCATGCCGCTTGCTAAACAGAGAAGCAGAGCGGAATTCAACGGGCTGCTAATCACCACCACGAGATGCGAATCGGGATGTTATGCTAACAACGCGGCTGGGTGGATTGCTGAAAACGTACTCGCAGCGGATGTCGTGAGGCGATCAATCAGAATTGAACTGCAACTTGTTCCGGGATCGTTTACGCGATGAGCAGGATTTTATCATCAGAATCTCTCGTATGCTTGACCACAATCATACTGACAGGTCTTCGATGGGACTTATGTTGTCATCATACTGATAATTCTGGGTGTGATTGCGGAGCTTTTCAGCACGTAACATTTTTGAATAGCGCGATCAGTTGCAGTGTGGCAGATGTAGCCGAGGACGAATAGCAATATCGTTGCAAACATGAGTTGCTCGACATCCGCAACTCACATTATTAATGCGACGACGACTCAAGAGGATCGAACGGACCATCCCTTAACAGAGTTGATAAACTCTCTCGCTGCATGACGACATGTAAGGTCGGTGTCGCGGATTGATGACGAGATTGATTCTCGAGTGTCAGCGTCCTGAAAAAGAACAATCGCCTCAGTAATTCGTGTCGCGAGGTCAATGGCATCACCTGACTTGAATCTCCAGCCTGTCGAGCTTGGAAACTTAATGTAACTCGAACTGATGATTGGAAAAGTACCGCTCCTTATCACCATTGCTGCTGCATAACCAATTCCTGGTGCTATTCTATCGAGAAACAGGATTACGTCTGCCGCCGCAATTGCCAATTTCGCCAATCGCTCATTGAAGTGAGTCATTAATGTAACACGTGGATCGCTTTGCATGCGTTCGAATAACCGTTGCTCTTCACCATACCTACTGGCGAGTGCATTCACGAACAGTTGCCAACCAACTTTCGGCAGTTCGGGTATTGCGTCGACGAGCAAATCGAACCCAGTTTGATATGTAGCCCGCCCTACATATGCAAACAAAGGCACACTGGTATCGATCGGCTGTCCAGCTTCTGTGGAAAGTAGTTTTTTTGCTTGTCGTTTATCAATCACAGGCTTTATGTGGAAGTTGCTTTCTTTATTGACAGCGAAGGTGTTGTTCAGAAAGTCGACTTCGTACGGTGATGGCGTTTTCACACTATTTCGGAGCTCATACCACCTTTGCGCAGTGTGAGAAGGGAGGTTGTTGTTTAGAAATAGGTTTCCAGACAAGTCACAGTATTGCTCGTAAGTCGTCGGAGCCGAAAAGACCTGTGAATACTCCTCATAGATATCAAAGAACATTCCCGCCTCACACTTTGCTTCGTTGAAATCGATGTTTCGGAGCGTCCGTTCTGCTACAGCATTTTGATTAGCGCGGAGCTGATTCCAGACTAACTCATCACACTTACGGTAATTCGGAGTCCTTTTCGATTCTTCCAGCCATAGGGGTTGCCGCTCATCGAAG
>JAGQQT010000902.1 GCA_020426065.1 Planctomycetaceae bacterium
TAATACAAGCTGAAGCAATGTTAGTAGGAATTCTCGGGCACTTTCTAAGTGTTCTCTGAGTACTGATTGCAAAGAGCAAGGCGGAAATCAAAGATATAGGCAAATCAAATAATATTTCCATAATCCACCTCTGCTAATTAAATGGCATATACATTGTTCTATTTTATAAATGGGAAATGAAATAATCAACTAGCAAGTTGGTGAGTGGTGAGTTGATTGAGTGAAACGAAGTGAAACCCTCCGCAAATAATGCAGTTGAACACAAAGGTGGGTTTTCTTGTTGCTACACACCCTGCTCAGGTTGGGGAAAGTCATACGAATCTCCGATCGCTGGTAACGCCGGGTACTCGTGCGGTAAAATTGCGGATGTCCTGGGAATTCGCAGGACAACTTTCAATGCCACTGCCCGATCACTTCGTCACCTGCCATAGCGCCAAAGGAATTCGTTGATGTCACGTCTCAAACGAGAGTCCGTTACTCATATCATGACCAAGAGCTTACAGACGATTACGATCCGAACCCCACTGTCAGAGGTGGGAAGAATCTTTACCGAAAGTTCATTCCATCATCTCCCTGTAGTCAGCGGCGATAAGCTTGTTGGAATCATCAGCTTTGTGGACTTGATGCGAGTCAGTTTTGCGGATTCGTTTGGAGTGACAGCACAGCAGGCGGTCTACGAAGTCCTCGATCGAACGTTGAGTGTCGAGTCCGTCATGACCAAAGATCCCGTTACGATTGATTCATCGCAAACCATCCAGGATGCCGCAGAAAAACTGGCTGATGGTGCCTTTCACGCCCTTCCGGTCGTTGGCAACGACAACGAACTGCTTGGCATGGTCACCTCCGCAGACTTGATCAGGTACCTCATCGCGCAATATTAAAACGGCAATTCGCTGGGAAGCCGAACAATTCATCGAGAGTGGATCGCAAATTACTGATGATTCACCTGCGCAAATTCCTCGGGCAGATCATCTGGTCTGGCGGTTGACGGTTTGACGGTCACAGAGAATTGTTTTGGCATCGTGCCGTAATCGGAGGTGTCGGCTCCGCTTTTGCTGAAGAATTTGTTGTCCAGGACACCGGAATGACCGTTCTGGATGACATCATCGGCAATCGTGCCAGAGCCATTTTCAATCGACTGCCATTCGCCGCTCCCCGTCATCACGGCCTGCCGCGGATAAAACGCCAGTCGGGGTTTCTGACCGGTTTCACCATTGCGGGCGTAATCCTCAATGAAGGAATAAAACCCTTTGAGTTCTGCTTTCGTCATGACGGTTTTGTAGCTCGCAATTTTCTGCCAGGGCTGCCCCTGCTCAGCGATCCAGGCGGTGTAAATCGTCCCCTGCTCCTGCGGCGTCAGCAACACCAGAAACCGGTACGTCTTCCCGATTTCCCACGCATAGGGCATCATCGTTTTTGCTCCGGAGCCTTCCCCGCCGAACCGGCTGCTCTTGGCCTGCGGATTCGTGTAGAGCACCTGAGTGCGATCCTTCTCGTCAACTGAATTCGGGTTGTTGTCTCCGCCT
>JAGQQT010000903.1 GCA_020426065.1 Planctomycetaceae bacterium
ACCAGTTCTCAAAGAGCTCGCCAATCTGTTGTGAAATCTCGATGGCCTGGCGGGCGGAGTGGGTGCGGTCGAGTTGCTTCAGTTGATCATCATCGAAGGACTGGACACCCAGGCTGATCCGGTTCACGCCGAGGTTTTTCAGGGTGAGAAGTTTTTCGAGATGAAGTCCCTCCGGATTAGCCTCGATAGTGACTTCGCAATCGGGATCTTGTGGAAACCGGTTCAGAATATGAAAAAGTCGCTCCAGTTGACTTTCATCCAGCAGGGTGGGTGTGCCTCCGCCCAGGTAGAGTGTCTTGAGTGGAACGGTGTGATCTGCAGCATCACTCAGGATTTCCTTTTCCAGTGCTGACAGAAACCGGGGAATGAGTTCTGACCGATTGGCGATAATGGAAAAGTCACAATATCCGCAGCGGCGTTCACAAAAAGGGATGTGCACATAGACCGAACGGATCAGTTCTTCCACTGGATCAGCACAAGATGCACGCTGGATGGTCATGACTCTTTCGGTCGCCGGATGCGGATGCCCATCAGCTTGAGTGGTTTGGGACCGTAGTTTGTGTCGTAAGTTCCGAGAATGATTTCTCCGGCCTTGTAGTCGGTCAGTTCATGATCTTCGATCAGAGTCCGACGACTGACTTGAGCCGACAGTCGGCCATTCACAACCTTGACCAATAGAGGCTCAGCACCCCGACATTCATAGCGAGCCACTTCCTGATCGGAATCAACGACACCTTCGCCGCGGGCAAAGCGAATCACAAACCAGGGACTGCCACTCTGACGAAGGTTGACGTTGTACAGTCCCTGACCATTTCCTTCTGAATAACCAAACAGCAGGAACCAGCCGCCCTCTCCCTCGGCATTCATGCCGATTTCCAGTTCAAAGTCTTCTGCTTCGCCCAGGGAAAGGGCCGCACTCCGTCCTTCTGCCTGGTGCAGAACTCCCTGCGTGATGGCCCAGTTTCCATCCAGGCGCAATTGATTGAAACGGAAGGGATCCTTTTTCTTTTCTCCATCAAGTTCAAAGGATTCGATCACTTTCAGGTTGGATTTCCCGAACTCCGGTTTCTTGGAAGTCTGTTTGCTCGATCCACGATAAAGAACTTCCCACGGGCCAAATTTGACCGGCTCAGCGGGTTCATCAGCCCGGACACTGAAAGCAAATCCACTGAGGCATAGAACTGCGGTGCAGAGCATCACAATAGTTAGGGGGGAACGCGTGGGCATATCTTCGTACTCCTTGAGGGAAACTATTCTCTACTGGAGAGTTGATAATGCGCAATTGAGATCGCTTTGAGAAGTCCACGGGCTTTATTGAGGGTTTCTTCGTATTCACTGGACGGAACACTGTCGGCAACCAGACCGGCACCTGCCTGCACATAGACCTTGTTTCCTTGACGGACGACGGTTCTCAATGCGATGCAGGTATCCATGTCTCCTGTGAAATCAATATACCCCACCGCTCCTGCGTAAGGACCCCGTCGATGCTTTTCAAATTCATCGATGATTTCCATCGCTCGCACTTT
>JAGQQT010000904.1 GCA_020426065.1 Planctomycetaceae bacterium
TGGATGCCTTGTGGCCACATGATGGCGAGCGGGAGATGGTTTGAATACTCATATCCCTGACCTTTCACCCGCGGGAAGGGCATGCCGTTGTCTGATGTGACCACGATGATCGTGTTTTCCAGCTGGTTCCGTTTTTCGAGTTCCTGGATCATCTTGAGCAGGTGCTGGTCGAAGTACTCCAGTTCGAAGGCGTAGTCGAGCATGTCGGTTCGAGTGACCGGTGAGTCAGGCCAGAACGCGGGGACTTCATCAATCTCCTCCAGAGACTTTCCGCCGTATTTAATCCCCGCTCCATATTCATAGGCCCGATGTGGTTCCGTACTGCCGTACCAGAAACAGAATGGCTTATCGGGAGTGTGTTCGTCCAGGAAGGCAGAAAAATTCCCGGCGTAATCGTTATTCGAAATCATCTTGGCGGGAGGATCGGTTTTTAATCGGGAATAGGCTGGGCCGGTTAGCTGGCGCGGCTTTCCTTTGGGATCCACTGCAATTCCCGGAGCCCACCCTTTGCCGGTGAATCCGACCTGGTATCCGTGTTGTCCGAGAGCTTCCATGTATGTCACAAACTGGACGGGAAAGTCACACCAGTGATTGCAGGCTTCTTCCAGTTGCCAGGAATTGCGGCCAGTGAGAATGCAGGCCCGTGAGGGAGCACATTTGGCATTGGGTGTGTAGCAGCGGGTAAACAGCAAGCCTTCGCCAGCGACGCGATCAAACCCGGGAGTCTTGACCCATTTGCAACCATAAGCCCCCATGTGCGGATAAGAGGCATCGTCCGCAATGCAGAACAGAATGTTGGGAGCCTGATTCTCCATGGCCTGTGTTGGGAACTGTTGACAGTTCACGACAATCAGGGCAATCAGGCAGAGTGTCAAATCACGAATGAAATCTGTCATGAAAATCCTCCGAGAGGCTTCTGGTGTTTATTGGTACTGATCCCAGAACAGGATTGCTGCTACGGCTGCCAGATGCAAGACAATCATTGCATAGAACGAGACGCGGTAGCTGGTCTTGCTCGTCTTGTGGCGAAACCATTGTTGTCCGAAATGTGAACCGGGCCAGCCACCTGCCAGTTCCAGCGCAAGGAGCCATTTCTCCGGCACGCGGGAGAGTTCATTCCGGGCCGACCATTTATCCGTTCCCTGCATCATCAATGCCAGCCCGCTGCTGGCCAGCACCACGCTCCCCCAGATCCAAACTCCCTGAAGTGGAATCCACCCCAGCAGATCTCCGGTGGTCAGTCCAACCGCCAGCAGCAGATAAACAAGACTGATGCGAGTGAGCCAGATGATCATGTTGAGGTTCCATTCTGATCCGCTCGGAAATATCCATGCACATACAGGTCGCTTCCCAGCTGTTTCACGGACATCTGCTCAAGTTGACCGGCATCCGGCACACGATCTCGTCCTTGTCCTGCCAGTGGTGAGGGAGCCTCGATGCCACCAATCAACTTGGGGGCCAGGAAAAGATGAACCTCATCAATCAGGTTTTCGTCGTAAAATGTTCCCAGTAAAGTCCCACCTC
>JAGQQT010000905.1 GCA_020426065.1 Planctomycetaceae bacterium
CAGGGTTCCCCAGACGGATTCCAGCAGAGTCGTCAGTTTCTGGTCGTTGAACTGATGAATCTGACGCGCCTGGGATGCGGAAAGTTCCACCTCTCCCAGTTCTTTCCTGCTCATGGCTTCCAGCAGTTGCTGGGCGTACTGAGGGCGGGAGCAGAGAGTTTCGAGAGCTGCTGACTGTTCCGGTTTTTTCATGGAACGGTACCGACGCAATATCAACTGGGGGATTTCGGGATCATCATACTGGGCCAGCGCAGTCACAGCAGCCTCGGCAATCACCCGATCGTTGATTCCCTGCTTGAGAACCGGTAAGAGTCCGGGAGCATCTCGCTCCGCAAGCTGCTTCAGGGCCCCAATCCGGTCGATCCCCACCGCGTCATTATTGCGGACCAGAGCGATCAGTTCTTCAAAGGCTCGCCCATCTCCATAGACAATCATCAGTTCCTGAACCAGCGGTTTCAGTGAGTCCTGCTCGCCCAGACTGGCAACCACGTCATCCCACTGTTTGGGAGGTGTCAGTTTTCGGACTCCTCGGGATCCTTCCACCATTCCGGTTAACAGGGATGTTCGCTGAAAATCGGAGCCGGCATGGGTCAGAGCAACTGCGAGCTGACTGGCGACTTCCGGATTCCGGATCGACTCATGCATCAGGCGTCGGGCAATAAAGCTCGGCACCTTGCCCAGCGACTTGTAGGATGTCAACTCCAGTGACTCTGCTGGGAATTGTGCCACTGCCATTTCCAGTCCGTACCACAACAGCAGTCGGGCATCATGATCTTCCGCATCTTCGGGGTAGTTTGCGAGCACACGTGCCATTTCAATCCGCTGCTTGAGCGGCATACGGCGAACCGCTGAGGCCAGACTCAACCGGACATAGGCGGAAGATTCATGTCGGGCATGCTCAATCAGTTTCTGCCATGCTCCCGGTTCTATCCGCTGCTGCTCACACAGAATACGTGGCCCCCAGGAGCGGACGTACTCACTATTGGAATCCAGAAACCGATTCAGATCCTCTACCCCAAATGATCCCAGTGAAATTCCAATCCACATCCGCTGCAGATCGGCCAGTGTCGAATCAGACCAGGAAATGGCACTGGCATGTTTGCTGAACCACTCCGCTCCCGGCTGGCGATCCAGCAGGATGCGTCGAGCGTGGCGGGCATACCAGTTATTGGAATACTCCTGCAGTTTCCAGAGTTCATCATTCGATTTTTGCGCCAGATCTCCCTGGAAGTGCTGGCCAGGTTTTCCGTAAGTAATGCGATAAACCCGCCCCGATGTCCGGTGTACTCCATCTGAATCATGACATTCCCCTTCATCGGTCCAGTCACTCAGGTAGACTTCACCATCCGCACCGGAAACCAGGCTCACTCCCCGGAACCATTTCGAGCTGGTTTTCAGGATGTCCTGCTGATGCACAATTTTGTAACCCGCACCAAACCGGACCGGATGATCGACATTGACCCGGCGGCCGTGTGTGTTACACATCATCAGCCGGCCACGAAACTGTTCCGGCCAGTT
>JAGQQT010000906.1 GCA_020426065.1 Planctomycetaceae bacterium
GTGGAGAGTGGATTGAAAGCCACACGCTTCACATGCATCTGCTGAATGGTCCCGACTTTCTGGGGTTTGAGAGCGGACTTGAGCTGGGGCAACATTTTCCGGATGAACTGAAACGCGGGTTAAGACTGAAAAAGATTGGAAACCGGCTGATCGAAATCCTGGGGGGAAGGTCAGTTCACCCGGTCAATGTTTGTGTGGGCGGTTTTTATCAGCCTCCGAACCGACAGAAACTGCTGGACCTGCTACCGGATCTCAAATGGGGCGTGGAAGCGGCTGCAGCGGCAACCCGCTGGGTCAGCAGTTTCCACTTTCCTGATTTCGAGCAGAGTTATGATCTGGTTTCCCTGACGCATCCAGAGGAATACCCGTTCTGCGAAGGGACAATGAAATCGAGTCGCTCAGGTTCATTTTCGGTATCCTCGTATGAGCAGATTCTGCAGGAATACCAGGTCCCGCATTCCACCGCACTGCAGATTCAGAAAACGGAAACACGTTCGAGCTGTCTGTTTGGTCCGCTGGCACGGATTTTTCATAATCGGGAAAAGCTCAGTCCCCAGGCCCGAAGTCTGGCAGACGAATGCAACTTCCCTCACGACTGCAACAATCCCTATCGCTCGATTATCGCCCGCGGACTGGAGGTCACCCACGCCTTCGAAGAAGCCATTCGCGTCATCCAGGCCTATCAAACTCCACAGACGGCGAGGGTTTCAGCAGAGCCTCGTGCCGGGGAAGGCGTTTCGGCCACAGAAGCTCCCCGGGGCACGCTCTATCATCGGTATCTCCTTGATGAGTCTGGAAAAATCGAACTGGCAATCATCATCCCTCCAACCTCCCAGAACCAGAGACAAATCGAACTGGACCTGTTCGCCCTGTTGCCGGGACTTCTGAAGCACGAGGAATCCCGGATTGCCACGGAATGTGAAAAACTCATTCGCACTTATGATCCCTGCATCAGTTGTGCAACCCACTTTCTGAAACTCTCGGTTGAGCGTGGAGACTGATATGACTAACTCCAACGACAATACCAGAGTACCTGAAAGCATCCTGATTGCGGGTCTGGGGAGTCCTCACGGTGATGATCAGGCGGGCTGGCTCGTGCTGGATGAATTGAAAAAGTTGCCTCCGGTTCAGGCTGAGCTGCGAAAGTTGTGGTCCCCACATGAGTTGCTGGATCACTTCGAGGGACGCTCTGTTCTCCACCTTTGTGATGCCGCCGAGATCAATGGCGAAACTGGATTGATTCATCACTGGCAAAATTCCCAGTCGCTCCTGCCAGCAACAACAGCACTCAGCACACATGGTCCCGCATTGGGAAGTGTGCTTCAATTATTGAGCCAGCTTGCTCCCGAACAGAAAATGGACATCCACATCTGGACGATTTCAGGGCAATGCTGGGAAACAATGAGCGAGCCCTGTGAGGTTGTCAGGAACGCAGCAATCCAGGTGGCGGAGAACATCGTTGCGGAAATCATACGGCAACCATCACTTGCCCCAGTGTTTTGACAAT
>JAGQQT010000907.1 GCA_020426065.1 Planctomycetaceae bacterium
GCCGCCTTGGCCTCATCAAATGACGATGACTGCTGCCAGGCAGCGCTGTTGATAATCAGTTCGTGCAGATGCTTGATGCTCCAGCCGCTGCGTACGAATTCTCCCACCAGCCATTCGAGTAACTCCGGATGAGTGGGCTTATCTCCACGAGTCCCAAAATCGTTGGGGGTGCCGACCAGTCCTGTACCAAAATGCTGCTGCCAGATCCGGTTGACCATCACCCGGGCCAGCAGAGCACCCGCTCCATGATCCAGGTCCGTCATCCACTCTGCCAGTGCTCTGCGCTGCTGAGTGCTGTCGTCGCGAAGTTTCGATTCCTGAGCTGCGTGCCAGTACTCATCAGGAGTCTTGTCACGCGTGAGAACGGTCAGGAGACCAAATTCCATCTTCTCTCGGCGAGCAAGGAAATCGCCCCGTTCAAAGAACCAGGAATCTGGAGGCTGAGCGGCGAAGTCTGCATAGGCGAATGTCAGCGGGAGATCTGACGGCCGCTGTTTCTGTTTCTTCTGCACTACAGAGTCCAGCTCGCGCCATTTCTGCTGCTCTGATTCCGGGAGCGCGGCAACGTATTCCGAGTCGGAAATTGTCAGTTCCTTCTTGAATTTCCCGGCCAGTTTTTTCGCTTCAGTGTCATCTGGTTTATCAAGCAACAGCTTTTTCTGCTTGTCATCGATTTTCAGTTTGCTGATCTTATCCTGCCTCAACTTTTCGGCAATCGGCTGACGGGCTGCTTTTAACCATTCGTCTCGTGCTTTCACCGTGGCATCGAATTCGTTCTGCCAGGATTTCATTTTCTCGCGATGCTCTTTCACCTGAGCGGGCGAAGCCAGCGGGACATCTTTACGATCGCCGCTGTTGAAGACCCGTGTCAGGCGGTAGTAATCTCGTGAGGTGATCGGGTCATACTTGTGATCGTGGCAGCGGCAGCATCCGAGCGTGAGTCCCAGCAGAGCCTGGCCGGTTGTCGAGACAATATCATCAAGTTCGTTGGCCCGCAGGCGTAGTTTTTCTTCTTCCATGGGAACATTCAGCAGTTGACTGAAGCCTGCCGCCAGAAAGCCCGTGGCCGCAATCGCATCCGGATTTTCAGGAGCGAGTTCATCTCCGGCCAACTGCCAGCGGACGAACTGATCGAACGGCATATCCTCATTGAGGGCCCGCACAACAAAATCCCGATAGCGATACGCATTGGGGCGATCGTGGTCAGATTCCATACCGCTGCTGTCCGCATAGCGGGCCACATCAAGCCAGTGCCGAGCCCAGCGTTCACCATAATGCTCGGATTTCAGGAGTTGATTGAGCACGTCGGCAGGTAAACCAGATTTTTTTTCAGTGAGGTTAAGTGAAATTCCCAGCCACTCCTCCCGGTACCTGTCTCCTTGCTCTTTCCACTGCGGTGGCAGTCCGATGAGATCGAAGTACGCTCTCCGCATCAGAGTCTGGGTAGCGGCAGGTGGATTCGGTTCCAGCTGTTTTTCCTCGAGTGCCAGCAGGATGAAACGATC
>JAGQQT010000908.1 GCA_020426065.1 Planctomycetaceae bacterium
GCCGAAGAAATCTACTCTCTGCCGGGAGTTGATGCGATTTTCGTCGGGCCGAATGACCTCAAGTTTCAGATGCGTTATGAAACCGAAACGGGAGCGGATCCGACACCCGAAGAATTTGAAGCCATGCTGCAGCAGATCCTCTCCATTGGTAAGAAAACTGGAACTCCGGTTGGACTGCATGTGCTGACAGTGGAAGATACCCAGCGCCGAATCGAGGAAGGCTGGCAGTTTCTGGCGATCGGCAGTGAACTGAAAATGATGGTGCAGGAAGCCTCCCGCATTGTAGGAGCGTTGGGGTTGGATGCTCAAAAAGACCTGGCCAAATATTAAGTGGAGGAGACAGTGCCATGAGCCTGGAATTGACTTACTTTGGCCACTCGGCATTTCAGATTCGCAGCGGGAAGCACGTTCTGCTGATCGATCCGTTTCTGAATGACAATCCCTTGTGCAACACAATGGCCCAGGATGTAGATCCCACTGCCATCCTGCTCACTCATGGCCATGGTGATCACGTTGGAGACACACTCGAAATCGCGCGAAGGACCAACTGCCTGGTGATTGCCAATTTTGAAATCTCGAACTGGCTGCAGGCCCAGGGAGTCAAACATGTGCACTCGATGCACCTGGGAGGCGAGCATGAGTTTGAATTCGGCAAAGTCAAATTGACCCTGGCTCATCACGGTTCGCAACTTCCGGATGGCAGCTACGGGGGCAATCCTGCCGGACTGCTGCTCAAACTGGAAGATCGGGTGATTTATCATGCCGGTGATACGGCACTCTTTCTGGATATGCAGCTGATTGCTGATGAGAATCTCGATCTGGCGATCCTGCCGATCGGAGATAACTACACGATGGGACCAGCGGATTCCGTGAGGGCGATTGACTTTTTGCGGGCTCCGACGGTCATCCCTTGTCATTACAACACCTGGCCCGTGATCGCCCAGGATGCCCGGAAATGGGCGGAAATGGTTCGAGCGGAGACGGAATCTGAACCGGTTGTGCTGAATTCAGGTGATGTCTGGACACTCCAGTAGGCATTTGGCTCATTTCAACTCTTTCATCCCGGTCTGTCCGCCCATATAATCGAGCAGAGAACCTGTATGTCTTTTGTTTCGATGTTTGAAGAGGCTCACGATGCCAGTCTATCTTTATGAAGTGATTCGCGAAGATGGTCAACCCGGTGAACGGTTTGAAATCGTTCAGCGGATGGCAGAGGATGCGCTGACCCAGCATCCGGAAACCGGCGAGCCCGTGAAACGCGTCATTACCGCTCCGGCCATCGGCAGTCGCTGGATGGACATGAATATGGAGCGGAGTATGAAGGACGATAAAAAGCTGAACGATCTGGGCTTCACCAAATACGAAAAGAGTGGTGACGGGAAATACGTCAAGAAGTTTGGCAGCGGTCCCAACATGATTTCCAAGGACTGAGCCGCTCATTTGATTCGAGGCAGGTGGCCCGAATCGGCCAGCCCTGCTGACTGCTTTATCCGGCACAATCGCT
>JAGQQT010000909.1 GCA_020426065.1 Planctomycetaceae bacterium
TGACTGGACCGTGGTTAAAGTCATTTCAAATCAGCCTGTGATTCTGTTTCAACCGCACTGTGATTCTTGCCGTCGCATCTCGAGGACAGATATCACGAGATCCTCGTAGTCTTCAGGATTCGCAATAATTGCTGCAAACGGGGAAATATCCACCGTTTTATCGTGTATAATACGTCTCATGAAAATACAAAGTCGCCACCAGTCCGGGTAAGCAAAGAGTCTACCAGGAATAGCTGAAAAATCGAAATCGATCCCCCCTCGTCCGTTCTTACGGAAAACATCCACGCCAATACCATGTGTACGATAACACCAGCCGGTTCCAATCAGTTCATGCTTGCCTCGAAGTGCTGGCCTCAATATTTGTTTTGGTGATTCGAGGTTGAGATGAGTCACCAATAGCTGTGCTGCCATGTCACGATAAGCCAGCCAGGCGTCGATGAGTGAGTTGGCAGCATCATATTCAGGCACGGCACGAAGTTTTCCGTAATAAGTTCCAAAGCACTGCATTGAGTTAAGTGATCTGGATGAAAGTATCAGAAGTTGACTGTTACACCGGTGAGCATAAGACTACCAGATTGCCTTTCGTAATTGATTCAGGGGATCATTGCATCGGTAATCCCCAGTAATGCGTATACCCGATCGAGGGAGCCTGGAATCCTGGAGAACCAATATAAAGCAGCAGACAGCGTTTGGGATTGGGCAATATCATGGCCTTGAACACGAAAATCAGCTGCTGCATGAAAATGAACGGCAATCGATTCTGCCAGATTGCGAAATCCGGTGATCCGGGTTCGAACCGTACTGCGCATTCCACGCCGGAGGAAATCTGCAATTTGGTCGGCGGAGCCAGTTAACATTTCGCATAATTCCGAAAAGGGACAATCCCTCAAAAGATGGTCCAAGCCAGCTTCGTGCCATTCTTCAAATGTCATACGTTCACGTGATGATCGCATGAAATCTTCGTCAAAGTCCGTGCCACATTGTGGACATGAATAGTCATCGAAAGCCGGAAAACGCCGTACCGACAGGTCTAACAGATCTGTGTAGAGAGTTTCGCATTCATAACAGAGTACAAGCGGGCATCTACAGGCATGGCATTTGAAAGGAAACAGGTCCTGGTCTTGGCAGCAGGTGAAGACCGGACAGTTGAGCGATTGTTCGATTACCCACGAGGGGCGTAAGTTTCCTGAAATATGGTGCACGGGTTAACGCAACCAAAATAACTAGTCGTTCAAGAGAGAGGGTTACCACTCGTTAAGACACCTGTTTCCCTTATTTGCCATGGTCATATTCTCAAATGGTGATTTTTGCGTGTCAAGCACCGGGTGGCGGCATGAGCATGTGGCAGTGGTTTTTTTGGACTCACCGATTGTGCGTGCAATCAGTGGCCAAGGACATGAGAGTTTATCTCATCAGACATCCATTATACCTGGTGGGGTGCATCATTCTAGAGGTCTCGTCTACAGGAGCGAAGACCCTTGATTGATGATTC
>JAGQQT010000090.1 GCA_020426065.1 Planctomycetaceae bacterium
CAGGCGCGATTGATCACTTCAAACTGGCATTCCTTGTGGGTTCCATCGCAGAAGGGGCTGTTTTTTGAATGACCACAGCGGCACAATGCGATCGTCGTTTTTCCCTGCAGATCAATTTGATTTCCTGCACCATCTTCCACAACAAAGTTGCCGGAAACCAGAATCGGGCCTTTATCTCGAAGTGTCAGTTTTGTTTCTGTCATGATCTTTTCCTTTTCTCTATTCAGTGACTGTGGCTGTCGACTTCTGCAGCGTTCGATGATTTGAATCTCTGAAGATAGTCTGCGGCTGCAAAACCTTGGCACAGCATAGTTCATCATGTCGAAACGTTTCTATCTCGAGGGTCCCTGGAATGACCCGGTGCTCGAAATCTCCGGCCAGGAAGCACATCATCTGCTGCATGTGATGCGAGCTGGCGTGGGAGAGGATGTGGAAATCTTTGATGGAGCGGGACGGAGTGCATCGGGAAGTGTTGTTGCCCTGTCTCGCAAATCCGCTCAGGTCGAATGGAACCCGGAAACGGCTTTGCTTCAGGACATGCCCAAACCAGTGCTTGTGCTGGCAGTCGCATTGCCAAAGGGAGATCGGTTTCGCTGGCTGATTGAGAAAGCAACGGAACTGGGGGTGTCAGAACTGATCCCACTCCAAACCACGCGCTCAACTGTTTCCCCCCGGGAAGCCAAGCTCGATAAACATCGTCAGTACATCATTGATGCCTGCAAACAGTCCGGGCGAAATCATCTGATGAAGATTGCGGATTTGCAATCTTTGGAGGAAGTCTGTCAGGAAATCAGGCTTACTGAAACGTTGGCAATCTATGGCTCCGTCACAGAGGGATCTGGAATGCCACTCCAGGAGCGTCTTCAGGCATCATCGCGGATATTGGTCATGGTTGGACCGGAAGGTGGCTGGACAGATGATGAAGAGGAACTCATCAAGGCTCATAACAGCTTCCCGATGCATCTCGGACAATTCGTCCTGCGAACAGAAACCGCTGCTGTTGCTCTATGTGCCACCCTGATGGGTTTGCATGGGGAAGGAAGCGCGTAAAAAAAGCGACTCCGTCTGGAGTCGCTTCTGTTCTGTTCCCAATTCTTCACTGCTGTCGCAGCTGGGAATTCAGTGCTGCCGAAGCAGCCTGAATTACTTGGAAGCAGGCTGCTTGTTTTCTTTCAGCAGATCTCCGAAAGATTTTCCGGAAACTGCACTTGGTTTGGCTTCAACGTCTTTCAAAGCCTTTTTGATCACTTCGTCATCTTTGCAGTTCTTGGCATTCAGGACCATGCCGTATGCCTTGCCGTAATCGTTCTTATCTTTTTTGTTGCTACCTTCGTGGCAGATGTTGCACTTTGCTTCGTCCAGGCCTTCCACGCTGGGGTAAGCGTCTTTGAAAGCAGCCATGTACTTCGGACGAGCTTCTGTAACCGAAGTTGCAAAACAGATTGCCAGCAAGGTGCAAGTCGTGGTCAGAATCACATTCTTCATCATCAAATCTCCCGTGGTTTCGATAGTCAGGTCAATTACGCAAACCGTAAACAGTTTGTGCAGAACGACACCGTCATGGCAGCATAATCGCACGGCATCCATTTAATGGAACCGATGCGTGAGAGTCAACTGATGCCCGACCTGATCCTCAACAATTTATGAACAAAACTGCTGTCAGGCGGGAAATCAGCCGCTTTCCCGGGTTGAGAACGGCAAATTGCATGCCGATCCCGGATAATCACGCTGGCCATGGCAGAGCGCATGAGCGGGATTCCGCCAGATTGGAGGCCCCCAATTCGGCGATTTTCCTGAAAGATTCTTAAAATCGGCCCCAATTCCGCCAGGAAGCAGGATGATGCAGGTTGGAATGCCTTCTGCTTCCAAAGTGCTCTAACTGATGGCAGCCATTTAACAGAGATGACTGATGACGGCTATTCCGGCAAATGGGGGGTGGTTCCATCGAGCAGTTTTGTAAATTCGAGAACCGTTTGCATAACAGTTTGCAAATTATGCTTCAGCGTTTCGGTGTCCCCGTTCATGTTCATACGTCGCGCCAGATAGGTAAATTCTTCGGAATCGAGCGGAGGAATTGTCAGATCGCTGGCGTTTCCACGCACAATTCTGAGGGCATCAATCAACCGTCGCAGAAATCGGTAGCAGTCCCGCAATCGAATCCGATCCTGGTGGGACATTAATCCCAGTCGTTCAAATTCCCGCAGGGCCTGGCGCGTGTTTGTGGTTCGAATGGAAGGATACCGATGCCCGAAATTGATCTGCAGTCCCTGCACCAGATACTCACAATCAACCAGTCCTCCGGGACTCAGTTTGGCATTCACGGTACCGGGTTTCACCAGCTGGCGGACCTGCTTTTCACGCATGCCTCTCATTGCTGCGACATCAAATGAGGTACCCGTGTAGACAAGTTTATCCCTGAGTGCAATCACTTCCTGCATGAACGATTCGTCGCCACAGACCGGTCGCAGCTTGACCAGGGCCTGACGTTCGTAAGGCCACGCTGCTCCCTCAGCAGCGAAATAGGAGGCAAAAGCATCCAGTGAAACCGCCAGATTCCCCGCATTTCCATAGGGGCGGAGCCTGAGGTCAATTTCAAAAATGCCATCGCTCTTGGCTTTGAGAATTGAGCGGAATTCTTCCACCAACTTCTGGTAAAACTCGGTTGTGGTCTTTTCCGGTTCGGGAGAGGTATGACCTTTCCCCTCGTAAAGGACCATGATTTCGATATCGGAAGCAAACCCCAGTTCTTTGCCGCCCCATTTGCCCAGAGCGAAGACCCCGTATCGGCATGGCATGCCATTTTCGAGGAGTGGCTGGCCGTATTTTTTAGTCAGTTCGTTCCACAACAGGGCGAAGCTCGCGTTCACGACAACTTCCGCAATATTGGCCAGTTCCAGTGAAAACTGCCCGAAAGTTTTGTCGTAACCCAGGATGTGCCGCATGTCGATACGGACCATTTCCCGATCTTTGAATTCGTTGATCCTGGCGATTTTTTTGTCCCGGGATTTGAGTGGCGCCAGTTCTTTTTCGAGTTCTTCGGTGAGCTGTTTCAGGCTCTTTTCCTGCTTGAGGTTTTCGATATCAGTCACAACGGGGAACAGGTTTCGGTACTGGACCCGCAGAAAATCTTCCCAGAGAAAATCGCTGATCCCAAGGACTTTCACGAGGGCACTGAGCACTTCCGGCTGATCCAGCGAACTGAGCTGTTCGACCCAGTTGGGTTGCTCAAACAGTGTCTGCAGGAAATCCCGGAAATGCAGGAGTGCCGATTGGGGATCGGGAGCGGAGGGGAGTAGATGAGCAATGTGCTTGATGAAGACAATCGTCAGACGCAGGATCTGAAGCCGGGACTCGTCCAGGATTTTCTCATGATGATGAGCATCCACTACGTACAGACGATCCTGTACCCGATGACTGGTGGAATCGACAATTACCCGATTGATCTGAATGCCAGCCAGGGCAAAGCCGGTTGTCAGTTCATAGAGAAAACCGGGTGCGTCGTCCCCTTCAATATCGATCACGGTCGCGTGTTCATCCAGATCGTTATGGATGGTCAGTTCCAGCGGAAGCAGACGGCCTGGTTCCTTGGTCTGCTGATTGGCAAGGGCTCTCCCGACTCGTCGGGCCAGGGTTCCCTGGACTTCCGAGAGCTGACCCTTATGCAGCAGCCGGTTCAGCTGGCGGCATTCGGCAATATACTGGTGCCAGGTCTGGTCGGTTGTATTACTGTTTGTACTGCGGACATCCAGAACCGTAATAAATTGTCCCGGATCCTGCTGGCCTTCCGTGGATTCTTTCACAGTTCCCGTGGGGAAAACTCCTGTAAAGACATGGCCACGCAGAATATCGAATCCCATGGCAAACAGCATGCCGCAAGTGAGGGAGAAATTTCCCACCACGTCCACTCCCACCATGACAACCCGGAATTCGTTTTCACCAATCGGGCTGGCAGTGATATTGAGATACTCGTCTTCCGGCAGATCCTGCAGCAGTTTGGCGTGTGACTGAATTTCCTCCTCCGAAAACGTGGAAGCATAATCGGGCTGTGCCTCCACAATCAGTTCCATGTAAGGGCGGGCGTAACGCTCCTGGTTTTCAATTTCCGACCAGGGGGTTTCGACATACTTCTCGTAAATTCTGCGGATTGCCGATGAGTGGCGTTCAAAATAATTCACGAACGTTTCGGGATCCGGGAAGTCTAACTTACGGGACAGATAGGCCAGTTCCCGGGATTCCTTCGGGATATGATGGATCTGCTTGTAGTGCGTCAATTGCAGGGCATGTTCAATGGTCCGCAGAAACAGATAGCCATCGGCCAGCTGCCGATATTCATCCACTTTGAAATACTGATGTTCCACCAGCCGGACCAGTCCATCGAGCGTGTTGATGGAACGGATGGCGGGTTGATCCTTGCCGGCCATCAACTGCAGATACTGCACCGTGAATTCGACATCGCGAATCGATCCCTTTCCCCCCTTGACTTCTCCCCAGTCCCGACCCTGCTTGCGAAGTTCCTTCTCAATACTCGATTTCATCGAAACGACATTCTGCCGAATCTCTTCCGGATCGTTGTCGAACTGAATCGGCTCGATCCGTTTGAGCAGCTCATAACCGGCATCGATATTCCCGGCGATGGGACGGGCTTTCAGCAGAGCCTGTTTTTCCCACAACATGCCATGTTTGGCCAGGTAATCCAGATAGGCATCTACCGAGCAGACCAGTGCCCCGGAACGCCCCCAGGGACGAAGCCGCATATCGACCCGGTACAGAAATCCGTCCTCAGTTGCCTTGCTGATGGCTTCGATCAGAGTCTGTCCCAGCGGCCAGTAATGACTGGCGTTTGTTTCGGCCACGAAGACCAGGTCGATATCCGAGCTGTAGTTGAGTTCTTCACCTCCCAGTTTCCCGAACCCCAGCACCATGAAGTGGTCGGTATTAATCTCGTGCTTCTCAGCGGCAAATTTCAGGCAGGCCTGAACCAGTGCATCGGCCAGAAGTGACAGTTGCAATGTCACACTTTTGAAATCCATCAGACCGAATGAATCGCAGGCTCCGATCCGGAGCAGTTCCCATTGCTGATAATGCCGCAGCCCTGCCAGTCGTTCCTGGTAATCCTTCCGATCAGCACAAAACCGGATCGCTTCGTCGACGAATTCTCCCCGGCTTTTGAAGTCAGCCAGGCTCTGATGATTGGTCAGCGCTTCCAGGTAATCCGGGTTTCGGAGCAGAATCTCAGTCAGAAACTGACTGCCAACAAATAGACGGACCAGAATTTCGACTGCCCGGGGATTGGCTGCCAGAAACTGGTACAGTTCGAGCCTGTCTCCGTAGCGTTGTATATACCGTTCAAAATTCAATAACGACTGATCCGGGTTAGCCGATTCCGAGAGCGCATGCACGAAGTTGATAAAGCAACGCTGGAAAGTTTCCCGTTCCTCTGCTGTCTGACAGATGGAAGCAAACCGCTGGATGGCGATGGGCAATTCGCGAAAACCGAGTTCCGTCAGGATGGCCTGTTTTGCTGATGAATCCCCATCCTCGGGTAACAGCAGTCGGTCATAGTCCTCATCAAACGAGATCACGTTATCTTTTCCTGGTTGTATTCTTGTGTCGTCCTGATTCCATGGTGATGTTCCGGCATTTCAGTTCCCTTTCCACAGGGAAAAAACCAGACCTGAGCCATTATGACAACCGGGAGTCAGTTTTGCATTCCGCTGCCATGTCCGGCAGATTCTGCCCGGAATGCCCACTCCGGTTAATGCGTCATTTTTTCCCTGATTTCCTGACCGTGATGTCTCTCAGGCTGTTTTGCTGGAATGAGGAGAACTTCACAGGAAATCACAGCCCCTCAGCACAGGTGTGATACGCTTTTCTCACCAGCACCTGAGAGCTGATCTGGAGAAATCTCCCTGAACCAGTGCAAGGTATTTAACGCACTTCACAACTGGTTCCGGGAGTCGATTTGCGGGAAATGGTGCCGGTTATACCGAACATAACGGTCTGAGAGTGACAGTCCAGAGGAGAGGGTTCAGGAATCGGTTCTGAATCCATCGTGCGAAAGATTCATGTTCTAGGTTTTGATGACACACAGGGTCAGGAGGCGAATGAAACAGGTTCGTTTCAGGTGTTCTGGTGATGACTTTTAAATGGATCATCACCCGATTGCACGCGGAAGATGGAAATGTGGCTCCATTTTCCATTTTGACTTTTGTCAGTTAGAGATCGGAAGACTATGGGATTCCTCAAACGCATCATCAAAACCAATCAGCGCGATGGCGCGGGCGTTGCGCAACCCAGCAGCTTTGATCACCTGTCGGAAGATCAGCTGGAACACCACTTGAGCATCGCGCGTTATGGCAGTTTCAGACTGACAGACGCTATCCGCCCCTCTTACAACCTGGATGTTGTTCCCAGTGCCGGTTACCGAAAAGACAAGTATCATGATCAGGAAGCAGGGGTCAATATCCCTGTAATTCTCGCTGCTCAAACCAGCGAACGGTTAATGGATCTGTTTATCGATCTGCTGGATCCGCTGGGCGAAGAAGTCGATGTGGTGCTGGAAACCAGTCATCAGCAGGCTGCCGGCGTGCATCGTGATCTGCATCGGGAAGCCATTGATCTGCCGATCCTGAAATCGATTCTGTTTGATCACGAAGAGATGCTTCTGAATGATGGCTGCGCCGGATTTGCGGTCATCAATCCCCGTATCCCACTCGAAGTCCAGTTTGATGAACACAAACTGCTGCTGATGTACGGGGAAAATCTGAAGCCATTTGAGGCCATTCTGCGAGATCATGGTCTGGATTGCCGCCGGGAATTGAAATTCATAACCGAAGCCGAGCACGTCCATTCCTCGACACTGGAATTCGCAGAAGAATTTGAATCACTGTGCTATCAACTCGGAATCGACAACTGATTCCGTTCTCCGCCGTGTTGAGGCGGGACAAGGAGGACTGACGCATCACCCTGGTGCTCAGGCCTGCCGGCTTTTTCGGGAGGAGAAAGCCGGGATGTGGATCGTGCGGGAGGTGTGATCCACGAGCTATTCTGATTCCTTCGATGCGCATAGAGGCAATGCATCATGTTTGCACGTTATGATCTTCGTCCGCGCACGCGCGGTTCTCGTCCTGCGGAAGCCCGGATTCCTGCTCGGACCAGTGTTCCGCCCATCGCCGCCAGTCCGGTTGATGTGAATGCTGTCAGCAAACGACGGACTCAACCCGGCCTGGGGAGTCTGCTGAGGCATTTTCTGGTGATCGCGGCTCTGTGCGGAGTCGGCTATGGCTATCAGCGAGCCCAGGAATTTGGCGCACCCGTTAATATGTCGCGTTCAGGCCCGTTTGATCCGTTTGCGGAATGGGACCAGATGGCGGAAGCTCCCGGTTTTCAGGAGAACATCAGCAGTGCGCCGAGCTTCAACTCGGGAAGTCCGGAAAGCCCGATCCCCTTTCCGACTGAAGACGGACTGCCCGATCATTTCGCGAATAAAACGTCAACAGGCGAGCCCCGGGCTGATCTGGTCGGCTTGAGTCGGAAGGAAATTTCACCAAAAGGTCAGAAATCGAATTCTATCTGGGATGAACCAGCTGCTGGCGTTCCGACTTCTACCGTGAGCGAAAGCAAATCCCAAACCGGATTCTCCCTTCCCGCTCCGGATCAGAAAAACACCATCACCCAGAGTCCGGAGAAGACACCATCCAGTGGATTTAACCCGTTTGGTGTCCTCCCTTCACCCACACAGACAGATCAACTGACCACAACCGTTACCGAAACGGCTTCGTCAGTCTGGCGACAGTTTCAGATGGGGTCTGGAGAGAATCGGGTCGTCTGCCTGGTTGACTCCTCCCTGAGCCAGAATCCGAATGATCTCTCTTCACTCATGAGCATGTTCCGTCAGGAATGGGAACAGTCGGGGCAGGATGGCTCTTTGACGATGCTGGTAGCCAGACCCGATGCTCAGGGGCAGTTCACGGGATTCGAATCGCAGTTGGCTGCATTGAAGCCGGATCGGGTTATTCAACTGCAGCGGGGAACCGGGAACAGGGGGCTGATGAAGTTTTCTTCAGCGAAGGAATCTCTGGATGCATTGAGCGTCACGCCGAATCAGTTTCGGGTTACCCAGGCTACTTCCAGTGAAATCTTCCAGGATTCCCAGGGGCGTTCCTTACCATCCATCATCATGGAACTTCCCGTCAGCTTTGATGTTTCTCAGGAAAGTAATACACAGATACTGAGTCGAATGGTGCGTGGCGATTGGAGTCCACAGGCTGGGCTTCCTGCGGAATCATCCTTTTCGCAAATCAAGTTGCCGGGAATGGAATCAAATCCACTCAACGACATTGTGGATCTGATGAAGCCCAGGGAAACCGTACCTGATCCGATTGAGACACTGTTGCCAGAACCTGAAATGCCTCGAGAGACGGGAAGCACATTCTCTCTGCCGAAACCCTCAACAACATCGACATCGGAGACGCCCCAGTACCGTACAACGGAAGAGTACCTGGTCGATATATTTGGAGGGAATTTGTCAGGCCAGGAAGTTACAGACAAAACCGTTACAACTCCCAAACAAGGTTCTCAACTGACAACCAGTTTGCCCGAAGAGGGCGTCAGGACCCGTAAAGCGGTTGGACCGGTGGAACTACTTGATCCTCCACCCATTTTCCAGTCGAGTCTGATGCCGGTCGTGAAGAAGACTCGCAGTACATTCTATCGATTGCCAACTCCCCCGCATCTGCTGGATCAGGCGGGCAAGTAGTCAGCAGAGGTTTCTGCAAAGCAAAAAAGCTCTTCGGCAATTTACCGAAGAGCTTTTCAGTTATCCATGAGTGTCTTTTTCCATTGCCGAACGCTGCAGGAAAAATGTCTCGACAGGATTAGTCTTTGTAACCTTCAGCCATGGGCATATCGCAGCTCAGGTCGCACTGGTTGTTGTCGCAATCATCTTTGGTGTCGTTGAATGCAGAACCGCGTGCATAAGATTTGTAGCCGTAACCCATGGATTTCTTGGCAGAGAATCCGGAGTACATGTAGCTCTGATTCAGAGCACCGATGCCATCGGCAACGTCGTTGAGTTCAGCAACGACTGCGTGCTCGACTTCGCTCAGTCCGACGATCAGTCCGAGGACGAGCAGGGTGGCGATCAGAATCAGTTCAGCCGAAACAATGAAGCCGGCTTCGTCATTCCAGAATTGTGTAAACATCTTTTGCCTTTCAAGTGGTAGCTTTTTGTTTGATCAGGATTGCCAGTCCAATAAATCATCGCGATGATGGCGATTATCACTCTCGTGTCTTCCCTGAGTGGTCGATTCCCGACTCGCTTGAGGTGATGGGCTCATTGGAATTTTCGGTTCAGGCAATCACAATGAGTGAGCTTCCGAATTCGGAAAAATATTTTTTTCCTCTCACACCGCGCACAAGATTTAGCGGCTGGAACTATTTCGGCGTGAAAGCGGGTCGGAACGGGGTGTTGCCTTTCGGCAACAATTGGGCCTTCAGGCGGTCGAAGCCCACTGCCGAGGAGCGTTTCCTGAGCCTTTCAGGATACACTGAGCAGGAATTCTCACTCGATTACTCGGATTTCGCCTCGACAGCCTGAGATCTCTGACGACGACGGGCAGCGATGAAGGAGCGAACGCACAGGACTACAAATACCGTGCAGATCACCGCCATGAGGAGCACCATCAGGGCAGCCCGCTGGTTGATTTCAGCCCCCTGGGTCAGCTTGATGGCATTGGGAATGGTTCTCCCCCACGCAGCCAGGGCTCCCAGCAATCCAAAAGTCACCGCTCCATGCATGGCATGCATCCGGAGGGATGGCTTGAGGGCAATCAGGCCGGAAATGCCTATCAAAACCCCGAAAATGGCGGGAATCAGGGCGGTCATGCTGCGCGATTCTTCGGCCGCTCCCAAGTACCCAAACAGCCCCTCGATGATCAAAAGAGCAGCAGTAACGATCGCAATTTGAGCCATTTTTGTGCCATTAAGCAAAGAGGTATGGGGAAAGTCAGGCTATTCACAGTCGGTTAGGGTTCTATTTCCGGAGTCGGACGCTCCTCATCTTAGCTTGTGGTGAAATGGTGTCACACCGCCTGCTCGGTAAAAAAACGGTCAGGAAGTGGAAATTCGGTTTGTGCTGTTTTCCGATGGAAATTACTATACGACCACGCTGGCCGGTGGACGGATGCGAAGGGGGGCGTCAGGACGGGGGCCAAGTCCTTTCTGACCGACTCGAACATACCCTGGCGGCGAATCTCGCGAATGGACACAACGTGCCTGGAATGGCCGTGCATTTACCAAGGAGGAGCACTATGGGGATTCGTTTGGTCTGCTGGCGTGCCAGCATTGCTTTGAGCTGTTTACTACTGGTTGGCAGCACTGCTTCCGCTCAAAACGGGAACCGACAGGAACTTTTTGAAAACCTGTTGCGATCTCTCATCGAGAGCCGTATGGATGATTCTCATCAGACGAATCAGTATTACAACCTGCCACAGGAAGCCCGTCCGGTCAACCAGGATCAGGAACTCCGGGCCAACCTGAAATCATTTTCGGATGAGATGAACCGTCTGTTTGATACGCTCAGCAACGATATGCGTCGGAATCCAACCATTCGAAACTTCCTCAATTCAACGCTGGAAGTTCAGGCCAGTGCAACGGTTCTGCTGAGACTGATTGATCAGCGGACTGATTTTGCCATTCTGCGTAGCGAATACAGTACCCTCGATCAGGAATGGCGTCTGCTGTCCCATAAATTGCAGACGACCATCGGCATGAGTGCTCCCAGCCTGGCTTCTGTCGCAAAGCTGGATGGGCTGAATTCTCGTATGAGTCAGATTTTTGACGTCAAACCACAGGTTGATGAACGTGAATTCCTGCGATTGACGGATGCTCTGCAGCTCGACCTGAGAAACCTCAATGAGGACATCGCGATCGAACTGGCCCGGACTCCACAGGTCCGTCAGCTGCTGGTGCAAGGTCGTCTGATTGAGCAGCAGGTGCGATTCATGGCAACGGCCATTGAAACTTCCAAGAATCGGGAACAGGCTGTCACTGAATTCAACAAATTCCATGAGCTGTGGGGACCATTTGCTGCCCAGCTCTGGCCGCTCA
>JAGQQT010000910.1 GCA_020426065.1 Planctomycetaceae bacterium
CAATCGGTTTGTCGACACTTTTGATGCGAGCGGTGTGTCCCCGTTCGAGATAGTCGTGACTGTCCCAGCCGCCGCTGAAGATCTGCACGAAGCGGACTCCATTCTCAACCAGTCGACGAGCCATCAGGCACTGTTTACCAAATACCTCGGTTTCTGGATCATCCATCCCATAAAGTTGCTGGGTTTCCCGCGTTTCCTGCCGCAGATCGATGACGTTGGGAACTTCACTCTGCATCCGATAAGCAAGTTCGTAACTTTCGATGCGAGCGGCAAGTTTCTGATCCTCACCAGACCGTTCGAGATGTTTTCGATTCAGCCAGGCAAGTTCGTCCAAAGCCCTGCGCTGATGTTCTCTCGATTTATTCGGCTGAGATGCCAGATCCAAAAGTGGCGAACCTTCAGGACGGAGTCTGGTTCCCTGATAGTGAGGTGGCAGGAATCCGTTACTCCAGTTGGTAGAGCCTCCCTGAGGAAGAGCCAGTTCGGTCATGACGACATAGCCGGGCAGGTTCTGGTTCTCTGATCCGAGACCATAAGTTGTCCAGGCCCCCAGAGCAGGATCGCCACCCAGTCGACTCCCCGTATTCATATGAAACAGGGCTTCCGGGTGATTCAGCGATTCCGCCTGACATCCCCGATAATTGCAGAGTTCATCTGCGACATAAGGATCTGCCAGATGTTGCCACTGGTCGCTCATCTCAATTCCATGATTGCCTACCTTCCGGAAAGAAAACGGACTCCCGACAAAGAACTTGAAACCGGTTTCCAGTCCACCAGTCAACTTGGATTCCTGCTTGTGCAGTCGGGTCAGTTCTGGTTTAGGATCAAACGTATCCATATGCCCTGGCCCTCCTTCCATGAAGAGCATGATCACATTCTTCGCGCGAGCGTGCAGCATTGGTGACTTGGGAGCCAATGGGCCAGAGTTCCCAGCACTGTCTTCAGCCAGCAACTGTGAAAGTGCCACGGACCCCAGAGAAGCTCCCAGGCCGTACAGAAAAGATCGTCGCTGCAGATTGAACATGTTGTTCCCTTTGAACCCGTTCTATTTGAGGTACATGAACTCGTTGGCATTCAATAACAACAGACAGACATCAGCCAACGCTCGGGTTTCGTGGGAAACATCGGCGGCTTTCGTGTCTGGCATATAGTTCTCAAAGACCGGCAGGATCTCCTGATACTCGAACGGTTTCCCCGTAAACTCCTCGACCAGAGAGCGGGTGATTTCCCGGGGATAGGTCACCTCAGGAGCCGGAGTCTTCTGATGATAGGCGACCATCTCCTGACGATATGAGGACAATCGCTGGATCTCACTTTCCTCAGCATCCCGTCCGAATGCCAGCAGGAATGCTCGACGAATCTGACCATTTGAATCGTCAACTTCACGCTGCAAGCGAAGTGCAAAGGCGATCGAACGGTCTGTCATCTAGTCACTGTTAAGCAGAGTAAAGACCTGGGGAGTGACTGCAGCAAATTCTCGCAGTTCACA
>JAGQQT010000911.1 GCA_020426065.1 Planctomycetaceae bacterium
TGGGGATAGTCGGATTCCGCAATCACCTGTTCGTAAGCGGGAACCCGGTTCATGGAAAAGACCATGTTGGACTGCCCCGATGCGAACCAGACTTCACCCACGAGTACATCTTTAATGCTGTGGATTTCATCACCAGACTGAATCGTGAGCGGCATTCCTTCTGAATTGGCCTTGCCGGAAGGAATGCTGACCCGCCATTTTCCGGAACGATCTGCTTTGGTGGTCGAACTGTATTTGTTAAAGCTGACTGTCACCCTCGCTCCCGGATCAGCAGTCCCCCAAACGGCAACATCCCGTTTCTGCTGGAGCACCATGTGATCGCTGAAGAATTGAGGGAGCTGAAGTTCGGCCTGCAGAAATGCAGGACACAACAGCAGAATTAACAAAGCGGACAGTTGCTTGCTCATGCCATAGCCTTTGTGGATGAAGGGGAAATGCATTGGCCAGTTCCGGGACGTTCAGGCTCAAGGTTACAGCAGTGCATGACAATGATCCAGCAGGTCCTCCGGAATTCTGAGGTCATCTGTTGAATCTCATTCCAGATCGACCAAACCGGGAAGAGGCTTCAGGTCAGGTTCGACAAAGCCGGCTTTTGCTTCTGCCGACATGATTCGCTCGCGAGAGTAATAGTCCAGCAGGGCTTTCTTCGTCATCAGCCCGGGATTGGAGTGGCAGAAATCCAGGGAAGAGACCACTGCATGTTCAGCCATTGCTCCGGCAATCAACTGCAAAAAGGCCCTGGTGATCGTTTCATGATATCCGCGATCGATGGCCTCTGGTGTGCCGTGAGCGGAATTCAGTTGCTGGATGCGGGAGCGGATTTTTTCCAGGGCAATATCAAATCGGTCCTGCCTGAGATGCAGAAAGCCAATCCGAACATGTGCCAGGTGTGTCCACTGTTGCGGACTCAATCTGCAGGATACAAATCCTTCCCAGAGAACCTCATCCGGCGGCAACTCCTGGTCTTCGGTTATTTCTTGCCCAGACACCACAATGCCTCATTTGTGCGAACAAAAACATGTCCCCCGGCGATCGCGGGAGTGGAGTTTGTCGAGCCGGGGAGTTTGTTGCGGGCAACTTCTTCCCAGGCGGAGGGGTTCGGTTTGAAAACGGTCGTCATCGCATCCTGATTTGTCGCATACAGCAGCCCTCCAGCCAGCACAACGGAGGCCCACATTGTTCCG
This sequence comes from Planctomycetaceae bacterium, assembly GCA_020426065.1. Lineage (GTDB taxonomy): Bacteria > Planctomycetota > Planctomycetia > Planctomycetales > Planctomycetaceae > Rubinisphaera. Next base: position 1,185 of record JAGQQT010000911.1, read on the forward strand.
GGAGCCCGTTCTTCCCAGAGGCTTTCACCCGTTTTGATGTTGATGCACTGAAGAGTGCCCGGCCCAGCGTTGGGACGGTAAACAAACCCGTCAATCACCACGCCGCTGCCGATACTTTGTGGTTGTTTCTCCTGGCGCCACAACCGATGGGTTTCCGTGACATCTCCTGATCCTCCCAGTCGGACTGCCAGTGCAGGTCCCCGGAATCCTCCCGTCAGGAAACAGATGCCATCATGAATGACTGGAGATGAGTAAGCCAGGTCACCCTTGTCATGTCCAACACCATGGCAAAACCAGATGATCTC
>JAGQQT010000912.1 GCA_020426065.1 Planctomycetaceae bacterium
TCCTGGCCATCCGCCTCTTGAGAGTTGTAGTGCTGCACGACTGATCGCGAGCCGTTGGCGTGATAGCTGATGAACTCCCCCTGGTATTTGCCAGCCTGGTATTGAATTTCGTGACTCTTCTGACCGTTCACAAAATAGCACACCCACACGCCGGAAAAGTCATCGGCCGGTTTCACCCAGACGTAACGCACGCGTTCGGTCAGCTCTGCTGACTTGAGCTTATCGTCCGAGTTCTGAAACCAACCCACAAGCAGCCAGCGATCGTCCAGTCGGTAGGATTCCATATGCACCGGCCCGGTACCAATTCCAATTTCGACCTGATCCTTGCCGACGCCAAAACGCTTCAGGATGTCTTGTTTTAACTCGCCCGGATGAGTGGCCGACAGGAGTGAATCCCAGCGGTCACGCTCAGGAGGCGAATACAAATCACGAAGCCGCCCCGCTGCCTCCGTCCGCACTTGCTGATCTGGCGAACCAAGCTGCCTGATGAGGTCAGCCATCGTGCCCGCCTTCGCTATCGATGAAGCCACCGAGAACAGTAGCACAATGAACAAAAACGCTCTCAGGGCAACGCGAGAAAATGAAATCGGCATGCGGAACCTCCTCTCGGAAATCTGTGCACAGTTCAGCTGAGAAATGATCAGAAAACTCCCCGGCTGAACAGCTTTTCTGACGCATATCAGATCATTGGAATCTACGGCAATTCCAGGTGATATCCGTTAGATACCAAACCAGTCGTCAAAGTTCCAGTTTTATTCCAAGCAACATAATTTGAGCCAGCATGGCAGCACCAGCTGGGGCGGAAGGCTACCGGTGTGATCTGTTATCAATCGGCATATCAGAATTCACCAAGCACCTCGCTTCCAGCCCGCGTTCCCAAGCCTTGATACGTGGGTTGGTCGATGTTCTCTGAAATAAATCGGGTACTTCCATCTGCTAATGCGAATTGAACACCACCTTGATGTCGACTTCGAGCATAAATGACAGCAGGTTCGCTATAAATACTCAGGATATGACCATGGCATGGGGAGTATGAGTAAGATGCGCATTTTGAATAATGGCTGTCGATGTATGTATTTGGTGTTGCCTGAGTGCTGAAGCAGCTATCAAGATCTCTTGTCGCCAAATAGGAAGCCGTTTGATCTGTCATCGGGTCGAGAAGTGTTGGAGATTTTGGTTTTTGCACAATTTCGCCTACAAGAATGGTATTAGATAACCCATCCTTCACCTCCGAGAAACGAGTTGAAGAATAAACATAAAACATTCCATTGAGTTTATTCTCGTTTCCAATGAGGCCGAAGTCTTCAGATCCTGCACAACCAACGTAATTTCCTTGGAAGCATTCATGCCCTACTTTTCCTCCGTATGGATCGCTTGGGCAAACAAGAATAGGCACAACTTCGTATCTTCCATCTGCCAACGACGAGAGTGTCGTTTCGAAAGTTGCACTTAATCTATCATAAAGATTTTGTTGCTCTA
>JAGQQT010000913.1 GCA_020426065.1 Planctomycetaceae bacterium
CGGGGAAAGAACTCTTCCGGTTTCTGCGAGATGCCGAAACCCTGCAGGCCGACTGGGCCGAAATAGTGATTGGCCTGCAGAACCTTGAGCACACGCAGGACATCGAAACTCCCCTGATCGAGCGGTTGAATGAGACGGTCCCAGCCCATGGAAGTTGTTTCGCCGTCATCAGCACCATTGATTGAAACGAGCATGACGTGCGGGAAGGCATCCTGCAGTTCCGCTTCCAGTTGAGCAGGTCCCGCAGTCTTCAGGTAATGGCAGAGGTTGAAAACCGCTCCCACATTCTTGCGACCCACCTTGCGGGCCACGCGGACTCCATCGGTAAAACGTTCCGACCATTGTCCGACATGATGGTAAATCCCAATGCCGATCTCGTAAGGCTGCACCAGATCAGAAAGTTCCCTGAGCACCTTGACACATTTTTCATCGCCAGCAGGATCGGATCTGGCAAACTTCTGGGAATGGATGTGAAACCAGAGATAGAGGAGCTGCTGACCATGTGTTTTCAGAAGTTCCGGGATAGCGGCATCGTACGGCTGCTCACTGTCGAGATCGATTTTCAGGTAGAGCGAATAGAGCTTCAGATTTCGCTGCGACAACGTCTCAAGATACGGCTCCACCTGCTGCAGTCCCATCAGTTCCACTCCGGCGAATCCGGATCTGGCAACCAGATCAGACAGATAAGCCGGATCCTGTGATGCCGCTCGGGCAAATCCGGTCTGAAACGCAAACAGCGGCGGGCGAAAATCTGCATTTACCTTTTCCTCGGCCAGAAGCACCGAGTCAATCAGAGGCAGGAAAGCCAGCACAACCCAGAGTTGGCGAATTGGAAATCTCATGGTTTGTGTTCCTTGTTCAAACAGGGGCTGGTCTGTGTGAACCGATAGAGTGACTCGCCTTCGTCGTTGTAGAATTCGATGGAGAGAGTTCCCCGGGCGGAAACTCCAACATAAAGAAAGCCGCCGGAAGGTTTCGTGTAATGGAAAGGCTGCTTGATGAGTCCCATGGGATCGGTGCTGTTGGGCGTGCCGGGGCGCGATCCGCTGATCGCGTTTTCATCGTTGAGGGCGCCGCAGGAAAATTCATTCATGCCGAGAGGATGAATGCTGTGATATTGCCAGTGACGATCACCACAGAACGTCATCACGCCTGCAATTTCTTCGTCATTCAGCCACTGGAAGAACTCCTCCGCTTCATGACGAAAGCCACCCAGGTTGGTGTGATTGTCTTTCTTACCTTTTGAATCCGGGCCCACCATCGGTGTGGGAGTAATCAGGATCTTCCAGTCGGCATCACTTTCCTTGAGTGTTTTCCGCAACCAGGCGGACTGCTCTTTGCCCCAGATCGATTTCCCAGGTCCGTCTTCCAATTTGTTGTCGGAGCGATAATCTCGTCCCTCCAGAAACCACAACTGCAGATGCCGCTGAACGCGGTGCGTGCGATAGGTGGGTGTATCCAAATCACCCGGAGGCAAA
>JAGQQT010000914.1 GCA_020426065.1 Planctomycetaceae bacterium
CTGTGTACATGTTTGATCGGATTCAGGGAGCTGACAAGAAAGGGGTAATTTCAGGGAACTGTCGAGCGGAGTATCTCGTCAACATATCGTTGAGAAGATAAAATAGACTTCTGTCAGGAGCATCCCATGTCTGTCGCTGATACTGTGCTGGACCGAAGGTCAGTTTTGAAATGGACATTACTGGGAATGGCAGCCAGCTGCAGTCATGCAGAGGGAAAAAGCAAATCGCCGGAGCCAGAAATTCCTGTTGAGCAACTGAAGGCAGCGGCAATGAGCGGGAACCAGTTTGCCATCGATCTGCAGAAGATTCTGAGTGCTTCGGACGGCAACTGGTTCAGTTCTCCCGCCAGTATCTCGACCGCTCTGGCCATGACTGCCACGGGAGCGAAGAATCAGACCCTTCAGGAAATGCAGTCTGTTTTGCATGCCGGAGCGGATTCCTCGGCCTGGCTGCAGAGTATGGGCGGGCTTTCACAACTGTTGAATTCCAAAGGAGAAGGTCATGTCCTGCGGATGGTCAATCAGTTGTGGGGACAGAAAACCTATCCATTTCACAAGGAATTTCTGCAGCGTCTGGAACGCGAGTTTGCGGCAGCGTTGCAGGAACTCGATTTCCAGAAACAGCCCGAACAGTGCCGACAGACAATCAATTCCTGGGTCAGCAGTCAGACAGAGGAGCGGATTCAGGATCTGCTGCCATCCGGTTCCATTACCGCATTAACCCGAATGGTCCTCACGAATGCGATCTACATGAAAGCGGACTGGCTGCATGGTTTCAATAAGACGCACACGAAGCCTCAGCCGTTTTTTATTACCGAAGACGAGACCGTCAACGCTCCTCTGATGACGCAAAAAAAGAAGTTTGGTTACGCCGAAAACGAAACGGCTCAGGTGATTTCGCTCCCTTACAAAACCGGTGATTTGTCCATGGTGGTCCTGCTGCCCAAGAGCAGGACCGGGCTGGCAGAACTGGAGGCCAGTCTGACAGTGGAGCAGTTGAACGCCTGGCATAGCTTGCTCAGAACCAGAGAAGTACGGCTCTATCTGCCCCGCTTCAAAATGGAATCTTCATTCAATCTCAACCACACACTTGGCCAACTGGGAATGCCAACCGCCTTTGGAACGGACGCGGATTTTACAGGCATTTCAGATGCGGAGGATCTTTATCTTTCCGATGTGGTCCACAAGGCCTTTGTTGAAGTGGATGAACTGGGAACCGAAGCCGCCGCCGCTACGGGAGTCGTCGTGACGGCTCGAGCAGCGCCACCACAGTATCCAACCTTCCGAGCCGATCACCCATTCCTGTTTCTGATTACCCATCAACCCACACAGGCCATCCTGTTTATGGGCCGCCTGCAACGCCCGGTTTGAATTAATCCTGAATGGGTCAGTTCCGGGTATTTGACGTAATTCATCACAGGCCGGTTTCCTTTCTGGCGCAATAACACTTATCTGAGCAGGAGTGTTTAACATCCAT
>JAGQQT010000915.1 GCA_020426065.1 Planctomycetaceae bacterium
CAGACTGGTTTGTGGCGACTGCTGCGATCCCGCCTCTTTATCATGATCTGTTAATGCTCCCCTCCGGGCCTGGAGCGGACCAGGTGCTGGAACGTCAACTGAATGTGGATGTGGAGCGTGATTTTACCGAGAGTCTGCTGCAGCGGGCCGGTTTCATCCACAGCAATGTCTCTGAACATAACCGGCTGGTCGATCGACATCGTTCGAGGTTTGGCTACTACTGGAAAAGCTACGACTTTAAATCAAGTTTTGGTCGTCAAAACCTGTCTCAGTTTCCGCTGGGACCTGATTTTCAGGACAACCAGTTTGTCCGCAAAGCATTTCAGCACGATGGTGGAGAAATCATTTTTTCTCTACCGAATGGTTTGCAGGGATATCTGCTGATTGACGCTAACGGAACCAGGATTGATCGGGGACCGATTGAAGTTGTGTATGACAGCAAACAGCCACTGGGGAACAAGGAAGTGATCAATGGGATCAGCTGCATGGTCTGTCATAACCGGGGGATGCAGCCGTTTCATGATGACATCCGCCAGGGAAACAGCCTGACTGGATCCGATCTGCGGAAGGTGCATGCACTATTTCCCACCAATGAGAAGTTTAATGAAATCATCGACGCTGATGCCCAGCGATTTCTGCAGGCACTTCGCGCGGCAACCAGTCCATTCCTGACAGAAAATGATGATATCGTAAAACGGGAACCTGTCGGAGCAATTGCCCGGCAATATACAGGGGAACTGAATCTGACCGAGATCGCAGCAGAACTGGGAATCAGCGATCAGAATCGCATCCAGCTGCTGTTTAACGAGCGGGCCTTTGCCCAGTTTGGACTCCGGATTGTTGCTCAGGATGGAGTATTGAAACGGGAAGTCTGGCACAAAGTGAATGCACAACAGCGATATTCCATCTATCAACTTGTCTCTGAACAGCTGGGGGCCGGTGTCCCAGTCCGGTTCACTCAATAGTCTCTCCATCCGTTTATTGATTCATGCTCAGATAATCATTTCAACTTGTTCTGGCCAGGGAGTTCTCCATGCGTCTGTTGCTGTTCCTCACTGTCATTACTTTGCCGATTCCTGCAGTGGCTCAACCCGCATTCAATCAGTTTCAGGCCGCAAAAAAAATTGCAGCAGAAGTGGCCCATGAAATCGGTCTCAACAATGAAGTTTTCGTTCGGGAATTTCGTGGGATTGGAGAAACTCACGTCGGCCTTTCCAAGCTGGTGAGCAACGCCCTCCAGCGTAACCACGACATCAATAATCGGAGAGGCGCTTCCTGCGAAGTGGATGGACGAATCTTTCGCTACCCGATTGATGAAAGCCAGCCTATCGAAGGATTTACGATTCAGGTGAATGTCATTCTCCCCGTGGGGGAAAGAAAGATTTCGATTGATGTTTCGAATGTAGATGAAGGCATGATCCTGGTTGGGAAGTCATCCGAGCTGGCCGCTCCCCCCTCCAAACCCCAGGGTTCCGCT
>JAGQQT010000916.1 GCA_020426065.1 Planctomycetaceae bacterium
GGCAGAAATGACGAGGTTCAAGTTGTGGTTGCCGATACCGGATCTGGTATTCCAGAAAAACATCTTCCCCACCTCTTCAAAAGGTTTTATCGGGTAGATGATTCAAGAAACCGCTCTCTGGGTGGGACAGGATTGGGACTGGCAATTTGCAAATCCATTGTCGAAGTTCACCGGGGAAAGATTGACATTGAAAGCCAGGTTGGTCTGGGGTCACGATTTATCGTCACATTGCCTGGCTCAGCAGCGGTGAAGTAATGCAAAAAAGATATGCATTTAGTTTGATCGAGTTGATTGTGGTGATCGCCATTATTGCAGTGCTGATTGCACTGTTATTGCCAGCGGTGCAATCCGCCCGGGAAGCAGCACGCAGGACACAATGCAAAAGCCATTTACGACAGATCGGTCTGGCCCTGCATAATTATCTGGACGCTCATAATCGATTTCCTCCCAGCTATGTCTTTTCGGAAAAAGGTTCATGGAGTGTGCACGGTCGCTTGCTTCCCTACATTGAACAAGGCAATGCGTTTGACCAGGTTCAGCTCGATCTGGAATGGCATGATCCTGTGAACCTGTCGACTGGAATCCAGCAGCTGGACATTGAAATCTATCATTGCCCGTCAGATCCCAGATCAGACACCCTGTATGATGCAGGCCCGGGAGAAGGCTATGTACAAACCGTCAACTATGGTTTCAATTTTGGCACCTGGTTTGTCTACGACCCCAAAACAAATCAGGGGGGAGATGGAACGTTTTTTCCCAATGCCGGCCTGACAGACAGTTCGGTCAAGGATGGCCTGAGCCAAACCCTTTGTGCAGCTGAGGTGAAGTGCTTTCAGTCCTATTTTCGGAACACTTCAGATCCTGGCCCCACTGTGCCATCTCACTGCTCGGATCTGGCCGCCCTCGCTGGAGGAGCATACTTTGGCCTCGGGTCCGCACTCAATGATAATGCGGGACATAATGAATGGTGCGAGGGGACAGTTCATGACAGTGGAATCACGACCGTGTTCACTCCAAATTCTTTTGTCAGGTACGTCCATTCGGATGGACGCACCTATGATATTGATGTGACAACCAGGTACGAAGGAACCAGTCTGACCCAACCCACTTACGCCGCGATCACTTCACGCAGTTACCATACTGGATTCGTTCAGGTCGTTTTGATGGATGGAGCTGTCCGTGTTGTCAATGACAACATTGATTCCAGTATCTGGAAAGCACTGGGAACCCGAAATGGGAGTGAAGTGATCGGGGAATATTGAGAAGTAGGGAAGGATTGTGCGAATCAATCTACAGCGATTGAGGTGTACGAGTTGTTACGTTACGATTGGAATCAACGTGAAAACAGACTTGTCAGGTGTAGTGAATTCGACACTAGGACCAACGGCCCCTTCAATCGATCTTGAGGATTTTCTTCCCTTCCTACAGGTTTGCCACTACCGTGCTAACACCCGGTTTGGAGAGAGCAAGGATGTC
>JAGQQT010000917.1 GCA_020426065.1 Planctomycetaceae bacterium
ATCTGGACATGGTAGATGTCGAACAGCAGTTTCATGTTGGGTGAACCGACCTGCTTCAGGATATCGATGCAGTATTCGGTGTGATTCCCCTGATACCCCGGATGCCCTTTCATCGGGTGGGTATCGTCACGCGTGTTGAGCATTTCCAGGCAGAGCGTGACATTGTTCTTCTCAGCCAGTGGCATCATTTCCTTGAAGAATTTGACACAGTTCCGAGCCCCCTCCTCGGGATCAATTTCTCCCCCCATGCCGGTAAAGGTGATCACACTTTTGACGCCGAATTCCTGGGCAGCGGTAATTCGCTCGGTCAGTTTGTTTCTGCACAGATCCCAGTTGGCCGGATCATTTGGGCCCTGCTTGAAGGCATGACTGCCGGCGATCGCACAGGTCAAACCATGTTTTTTGAGAATTGGCCAGTGTTCGGGATCGATCAGTTCGATGCTGGGAATTCCCAGCCGATTGACAACCTGGCACATCTGTTCGACATCCCAGAAAGGTCGATAACACCAGTGCACGATCGACTGTTTGATGCGACCTTTGCGTTGTTGACGAGCGGGAGCTTCCTCTGCCCGTAAAGTCCTGCCCATGGCCAGACCAGCTGAAGCAGCCAGTGATCCCTGGATCATCTGACGTCGAGTGGGAATGAATCCGGATGTTGACGATTGGGTTTCAGGTGTGGCAGAGTCCATTTTGTGAGTCCTGTTATGAGCAGAGGGACACAGAGGCGGATTGAATTCGAGTCTAGTCAGCCCGCAGTCGAAAGTCCATCACCGAAAGGTGAATTCCAGGTGAAGCCCACCTCAGCCAGATCGCCTCCGGGCAATCTCCCGAAGTTGTTCATGCACGTTCACCCCAATCAGTTCATTCCAGGCCTGGATCAGTTTCTCCGTTACTGGTCCGGGAAACTGTAAACCGGCTGAAGCACTGTTTAATCGGGATACTCCCAACAGACAGTACGGAGTGGATGTGGTAAACAGTTCCTGAGCCTGCAGCAGATCATCCGTCGTCATATTCATTTCGCAAACTTCATATCCCAGTTCTCTGGCAAAATGAATCGTGAACTGACGGCAGATGCCGGGCAGAACAGTGTCCGCAGGAGCGGTCAGAATGCGGCCATCACGCACCGCGAACAGATTGGCCGTGCTTGTTTCACGAACAAAACCGGCTTGATCCAGCAGAATCGCACGGGACCCCGGATAACGCTGAGCCACATCCCTGTCAGCCAGATACCAGTTGATTCGGCTCCGGGATTTGATTGTCGGGGGTACCGAAACAGGTGGAGGATGAATAATGCTGGAGATCGCCAGGTGCTGACCAGCCTGTGTAGCTTTGGCCCAAAGCTCAGCCGGGAGTTCAAACGTGTGAGCAAAAAACGTAGGTTCCGTGGGGCCCGCTCCAATGTAAGTGGCATTCAGCCCGGGTGTTGCTGAGATGATCACTCCCTGTTCCCCTTCCGGGGTAAGCAACTGATAATT
>JAGQQT010000918.1 GCA_020426065.1 Planctomycetaceae bacterium
TGTGCAAACATGCGTGGCATCAGTACGCAGGAGATCGCTGCTCCATAACCAGCAATTTTTCCAAACCACTTTCCCGCAAAAAATCCCACGATGAATACTGTGAATCCAAACATGGTGGCCGAGCCGAAACGGGCCGCAGCGGTGACATCGACACTTGTCACACCCGTGGGAGTAAACATTGCCAGCCAGGCATGGTGTCCAATCCCCAGCAGGAAACGGCCGAGCGGGGGATGATCGGGCAGGTAAGGGATTTCCGACTCTGGCCCGAACAGTTCCCGATGAATGGCCGGGTCGATGAGTAGCGGACCATAATTCCGCACGATTTCAACCAGCAGGATTCCCTGCTGGACATTGAAAGATTCATCAATCGTGATTCCGGGCCCCTCAAACAGCCAGGGATACGTTCCACCAGGATCCATCGTGGCAATCACAGCCAGCCAGGAACACAGCGCCACGATCGCGGGAGCGAGTGCATGCTGAGAAAAGTTGGCGAACCGGGAATTCATGATGAGTTGGAGTGGTCTGAATTCAGAGAGCAAAGAGATAGAGGACCATTAAAAGCCTGATATGTCTGAATGTTAGTGCAGTGAAAACATCCGACAAGGTGGAGATTCGATCAAGTCGGCTTATAATCCCTTAAATGTGAGATAATGTCGAGCGAGCACGTTAGGGTTCCCGCTCACATGCCATAAATGAAAGATGATCAAGATGGTTGCGAAACATCCGGAAGCCGCTGCAGAATTCGTGGCAAATGATGAACGAGCCCACTGGCACGATGGTGCACTCTGGTTTGTCCGGGAGAAGCGGGATCGGATGGCTCATTCCTTGCCAGAGTGGGAAACGCTGCGGGAAACGGCGTCCGGAATCAAGAATTATGTGTTGTCCCATCTGAGCGAACTGCTGGTTCAGTTTGAGGAGAACGCAAGCCAACTCGGAGTGAAGGTTCACTGGGCCGCAGATGCTGCTGAGCATAATCAGATTGTGCTCGACATTCTGAATCAGCATCAGGCGAAGAATCTGGTCAAAAGCAAATCCATGCTGACGGAGGAATGTGGCCTGAATGGATTTCTGGAGCGAAACGGTTTTGAGGTCATCGACACCGACCTGGGCGAGCGTATTGTCCAACTGCGTCGGGAGCATCCCAGTCATATCGTGTTACCTGCTATTCACATCAAAAAAGAAGAAGTGGGAGAGGTCTTTCACGAGCATCTGGGGACCACGGAAGGGGCTTCGGATCCGACTTACCTGACGGAAGCAGCCCGACATCATTTACGTGAGAAGTTTCTGGGGGCAGATGTCGGGATTACGGGAGTCAACTTCGGTATTGCCGAAACAGGTGGGTTTGTCATCTGCACGAATGAGGGGAATGCCGATCTCGGAGCGTCCCTGCCCAAGGTCCATATTGCCTGCATGGGAATTGAAAAACTGATTCCGAGGGCGTCTGATCTGGGGGTGTTTCTAAGACTGTTGGCGCG
>JAGQQT010000919.1 GCA_020426065.1 Planctomycetaceae bacterium
GAACGATCTGGCGGAAGAGACTTTCGTCGTGCCGGGCGACCACCCGCAATGCTTCCAGATAACTTGTCCCGGCCGTTTTGACGTGGAATCGCCCTTTGGTTGCCCGGGCCAGTGCGGCATACATGGAAAGTTTATCGGAGCCGGAATGCAGACTGAGCTTGTAAGGGCCGATCAAATCTGCGATCGCTGCATGATCCTGCAGGGAAGCATCGAGAGCCTGCAGATCTCCTTTATAGTCCACCCCTTTTTCGAGTTCACCAATGAACCGCGGAGCCAGACTGACCAGCTTCATGCCTCCTTTGAGACACTGGTCGGCGATGATGTAATGTTCGGCCAGCGTTGTCGGTTGATCGGTCTCATCCACAGACAGCTCAATTTCGTAATCCTTACCACTCGCTGCATGGACCTGACGGATATAATCGCCCATTGCCAGAGCCCGCTTGATTGCCGCTCCGTATTTGACCGCGGCCCGCATACAGGCCTGTTCGGACAGTTCAATACGGGAACCCGTCGGCAGATCGATTCCCTTGCCGAGATAACCGTCAAACCAGGGAGCGTCATCCCGAGCGGTGGCGAACTTCTCGCGGAGAGTCGACTCGTTGTAATTGTCCGCTTTCTGGTCGACATCATCAGAAGGGTCGATCGTAAAAAAAGTGAACCCGGCTGCTGCCGTGACATCAACATCCGCCGGCGTTTTCAAATGGTCCGCATCTGCACCAATGCGTCCCGTCCAGCCTGCCTGAACGGCTCCCTGCAAGGCATCCTGCATCACCTGCACGGCAGTTCTTCTGGTACGTGTCATTTCCCGAATGGACTGCTGGGGAAAAATTGGTTCGATCGCCCCACCACTCCGCTTCATGGCGGCAACATGACCGGGCGTAGCCAGTCCGATACGATCTCCAAAACCAAAACTGGGAGCCAGCCCCAGAGGAACACACTGCGGTAATTGAGTCATGAAAAATGTCTTTCGGACGGTGTTTTCAGAAGAGAAGAGTGCGAGAGATCAGCGAGCGGTCACATCGATAACCGCTTTAATCACACCTGATTCGGGCCGTGTGAAAGTTTCGAATTCTCCAATCACGTCGGCAAACGTTGTGCGATGCGTCACCCAGGGATCGGTATTGATGGTCCCTTCTTCAATCAGCCGGATAATCCGACCGAAGTCGCGTGGCAATGCATTCCTGGAGCCTTTGATAGTCAATTCCGGTCGATGCAGGATCGGATGTGCAAATGAAATCTCCTGCGTGGTGATGCCGACATAAACCAGTGAGCCGGTGTGGGCACAATACTTGAGTGCGTTGGACATCGAGCCGTTGTGGCCAGTGGCATCGGTCACCACTACGTATTTATCTCCGCTCGTGATCTGCTGGATCTGTTCCACTTCGCTGCCGTCTCCCTTGAACAGAATTGTATGAGGGATGCCGTAGGTTTCGCGGCAGAACTGCAAGCGGGATTCCACCATAT
>JAGQQT010000091.1 GCA_020426065.1 Planctomycetaceae bacterium
ATCGCAGAATTAGAAGCTAATGCCTAAGCCAACGAGGCATGCTAAATCAAGTACCCCCTCTCGGCTGTCGGGTCGGCGTAGCCGGGGAGGGCGAATAATACAGGATCATCTCACAGCAATCCCCCTCCCCGAAGCCGAGTGCCTCGACTTCGACCCTCCCGGGGGGAGGGTGAAGGAATGCGGAATCAATGCCAGAGCAGGATCATCTGGGGGTCGCATGGGTGCCACTGCTGGCTTGACCAGCAGTGCTGTGTTGAGGCTGCCATTTCATGTTCAATGTGAGATCTGCTTGGCCGGTCAATTGAGAAAGTTAAGCATCGATCTTCAGTTGTTGAGGTGGCACAGACATTCCTGTCTCTGTAAAACACTCCTGGACGAGCCAACTGTGGAGCCCGATGAGTAACGAAAGCAGGCACAGCCGTGAATTTGACCGAGACTCATTACCGAATCTTGCAGATGGTCGTATTTCTCATCGCGTGCTTCTATACGCTTTACATACTCAGGGAGTTGTATCGCGGGGAAAGCCGAACACCGAAATCGATGGGATTTTTCGAATCGGCAGGGGGACGCAATGTTCGACGGAGAGAGGAGCCCGTTTCCTTCTGGCTGTCCTGGTTACTGCGTGCGTTGGGAATCCCCTGCGCCTGGTGTGCCTGGTATATGCTCTGCCTGCTGGCTAAGGTCAGGTAATCTAACTGTTGTTTAGAACTGGTTCGAATACTCCTGTGGGCTGAGAAGATTATCCGCCTGGCACTCTTTCAGATCACGTTGCCAATCCCCTATCGACTTGAATGGCAAGGCGGTTTGACGCATAGTCATGGCAGTGGATTCCTTGCCTTGCTCTCATCAGGAAGCAACCTCATGAAAAACTACGTTCTTACTCCCTGGATTCTGATTGCTCTGTTTTCATTCTCTGACAGCGGTCTGGCAGCGGACAAGCCACAGGAAGATGGCAAGCTGCGGATTATCTGTTTTGGTGCTCACCCGGACGATGCCGAATATAAGAGCGGCGGGACGGCCGCGTTGTGGGCCAGGCAGGGGCATCATGTGAAGCTGGTTTCGGTAACAAACGGCGATATCGGTCACTGGCAGATGTCTGGCGGTGAGCTGGCGAAACGTCGGACTGCTGAATCAGCCCTGGTTGCAGAGCGGTTAGGGATCACTTCACAGGTCCTGGACATTCACGATGGGGAACTGCTCCCCACACTGGAGAATCGACGGACGATTACGCGGCTGATTCGGGAGTGGAACGCCGATATCGTGATCGCTCACCGCCCCTGGGATTACCATCCTGATCACCGCTATGTCGGAGTCCTCGTTCAGGATGCGGCATTCATGGTGACGGTTCCGTTCTTCTGCCCCGATACGCCTCATCTGACGAAGAACCCGGTCTTCCTCTACTCCAGCGACCGCTTTCAGAAGCCGTATCCGTTTCATGCGGATATCGCCGTTGCCATTGATGAGGTCTTTGAGCAGAAGGTGGATGCCCTCATGGCCCTTGAATCACAAACATTTGAAGGGGGAGCACTCGGGAATGCCGAGTTGATGGCGAATGTCCCTCCCGCCACTCAACCGGAACTCCGCCGCGCCTGGCTCCACGAACGCTGGGTCCGACGTCAAAGCGGTGAGGCCAACAACTATCGTGCCGCCCTGAAACAATGGTACGGAGAGGAAGCGGCAGAGAAGATCAAATACGCCGAAGCCTTCGAAATCTGTGAATACGGTCGACAACCTTCTCCGGCAGAAATCCGCACGCTCTTCCCCTTCTTCGGTGAGAAGTCAGGGGATTGAGAATCAGAGGATCTGATAAGTGCAGGGCAGATGATTCATTGTTCTGGTGCGTCAAATTGAACCAGCAGTAAGCCACGAAAGGATGGTAGAATAGAGTGCTGGTCCGAATGTCGGATATGGAATCATCGGTTTACCAGGGAAAGCGATGTGGACACTACATTTCGACTCCATGGATTATCACGCCTGATTCAGGGATGCACCTGCCTGATTGCGTTCTTTGGGGCATGTTTGATCCCCGTGGATTGCGCTCAAGGTGAGGACCGTTGCGTCGTTCTGGAACTCTATGTGCAAAACGACGATGCCAACTCGATCCAGGCGGAACAACTGCTTCGCAACTATGTCACAACGAGAAAAGGGATCGAGGTTCGCCTCTTCAATGTCGATCTCGAACCCTCGCATCGTCAACGATTCGAGCAGATCCGGAACTATTTTCAGACTCCTCAGGCAAAAACTCCGGCAGTCTACGGTTGCCAATATCTGTTGCAGGACATCCATGACTTCAAAGATTTTCCCCATCAACTGGATGCAATGCTCCGCGTGACACTTTTCACACGCACGGGTTGCCCGAAATGTGCTTCAGCAAAAAAGTACATGCCTGAGCTGATGGGTTCCTACCCGGCATTTGAACTCATTGTTTATGACGTGATTCAGGACGCCGAGGCACTGGCAACCTTTCAAAACCTGACGAAAAAGTACAAAGTTCAGGCTCCGAGTTTTCCCGGAATCTACCTGTGTAACCAGTTGTCGATCGGGTACCTCGGCGATCAGATCACAGGGAAGAAAATCAAATCGATCCTGGATACCTGGACTGTTCCGTGCAATTCAGTAGGCAAGGTGGAACCGCAGTCAGAGAGCATGGGGAACAACTGGGAAGTTGTGCTGACTTCCTATCAACCACCACCGCCAACGGTTGTCCGGGAGGAGCCGAAAGAAGAACTGGATCAGCAAAGCGACAGTTTTCTTCCGCTCCCCGGTTCACCACCACTCCCGGGTGATGGTCCTTTGCCACCCGGAATCAGATTGGATTCCATTCCTGACTCTGAGGAGTCCACAACTGATCTACCGTTTCTTCCAGGTAAGGAAAGCATGGAGGAGGTGACGGTTCCGTTTTTCGGTGCCCTGAACTGGCAAAAGCTGGGAATGCCGGTCTTTACGATCATGATTGGCCTGGCAGATGGGTTCAATCCGTGTGCAATGTGGGTGTTGCTGTTTCTGCTCTCTGTGCTTGTGAACCTGAAGAGCCGGGCCAAGATCCTGGCCGTTGCGGGAACATTCGTCTTTATCAGCGGGCTCGCGTATTTCGCGTTTATGGCCGCCTGGATGAGTGTCTTCATGTTCGTCGGTTACCTCCGGCCGATCCAGATCATCCTCGGCATCGCGGCTGTTGTCATCGGATCAATTCACATCAAGGACTTTTTCTATTTCAAGCAGGGAGTTTCCCTGTCGATTCCGGAATCCGCCAAGCCCACAATTTACAAACGGGTTCGAGAGATCGTGAGCTCAAACAGCATGCTGGTTGCAATTGCTGGCGCGAGTGTTCTGGCCATCATGGTCAATATCGTGGAACTGTTATGCACCGCAGGTCTACCTGCGCTCTATACGGAAGTCCTGGCACTCCAGCAGTATGAAGTCTGGAAAAACTATGCCTACCTGGGGCTTTATATCCTGGCTTATATGCTCGATGATTCCCTGATGGTCGGCCTGGTTGTCATCACGCTCGGTCGCAGAAAAATGCAGGAGACACACGGCCGCTGGCTGAAACTCATCAGCGGCCTGGCAATCGCCGCTCTCGGTATCGTGATGCTGTTCAAACCAGACTGGCTGATATGAGCGAAGGAATCGCAAGTTGCGACGATCAGGCACCAGCCTGAATTCTCAGCGAGCGTCTGATTCTGGAGCCCATTCGACAATGACATTGATCACTTCACCTGTTTGATGTTTCCGGGTCCAGCCACATCCTGATGTATAGGGATTCTCCAGGTTCGAGTCATAGTCATCTGAGTACCACGCGAGGCATTCGGGACATTGCCAGCAGACATGCATCGTCTCGCCCGCTCTGCCTCGCAGGACTCCGTTTACAGGAATCGCTTTTGAATCGTTCATAACAATCGCCAGCACTCAAGCGGGTTATGCGTTTCCAGATGTAACCAGTCGGTTTATTCCGTTTTGTGGCCATCTTATGATTCTGGATCTTCTATGCTGTAACGCACGAGGAATCTTCTGACGGCCTTGCCCGTGGCTGGTGGCAGGTTGCCGTAAGTTGTAATGGCTGCTGGTTCCATCTCATCCGCACAAAACTCGGCGATCACGTCCGAAGCATCCGAGATATCAAAGCCTGAACGCTGATAAGCATCGTGAGTCTGCTTTGTCATACATTCGCGGACGGCTATGAGGTTGCCAAGACGGACACCGGATTCGCCAGCAATCAATTCCGCCGTTGTCCGTGACCTCCGAATAGCGTCTCGGATCGCATCATCAGGAGATGCACTGACAGCATAGACCGGAATGGTGTTGTGAAAAGTGTAATGTTTTTTCAAACGGGAGAAGTATGGTTGCGGAGCTGCTGTAAACAGGTGTTCGACTGCAGCCATCGCGGATAACAGCAAGTCCATGCTGGCATTGCGAACGATGATGAAGTGGGTAATCGATTTGGAATACGACCACACATTTTGCGAAGCTTGTCCGCCCCCTTCGCGAATGTCAGCATCGGAAAGGCCGGCGTTCTTTAAAGCGGCAATCGTTTCCTTCCGTAAGTTAAGCGACTCATCCATGCAGGAGGTTTTTCTGCCAGCCATAACCGAAAGTTCGAGCGTCGACTCAAAGGCTTCGATCTCACGCTCCACCCGGGCATTTGCCAGGACTTCGATAAATCTCAATGGATGCCTCGCTTCAATGAGAGACGTCAGATGGAACCAGTTACAAGCTGAAAAGCCTGATTTCAGGAACCGTTCGATCCGTCATCAGAGTTGATCGAATTGTCCCTTACGTCTTTGCGTTGCCGGAAATGATTCCAGATTCGCCTGATTTTAGGGATCTCCCGTTCGTCCAACAATCCCTTTCCATAATGATCGACTGTAATCAGCCAGTTCCAGAAAGCCCGGTCGGGATGATCGAGCGGGAATTCCTGCGCTCCGGTCCAGTGCTCCATGCCTTCCCAGCCAGAGACCTTGACGATCAGTTTATCGCCATCAAGATAATGACATGCTGGCCAGAACCAGGTAACGCCCTCATCTTCAGCCGAGTTTACTTTCTGTTCGGCTGCAGAGCGATAGAGTAACTCCAGTTGAGCATCGATCCAGCTACGGCTGCGAATGACAAACCGCACCTCCCGGTTCAGGATGAAAGCCAGTTTCTCCTGTGCTTCCGCTGCGGGTTTGCAATCTGATGCAAGTACGAGAGTTCGTCCGGACTCACGAACTGGAATCACACGCATTTCCATTGCCAGAGGAGCAGGAACTGAAGAGGTGATGTCCATCTGGATCATTTATCGAGAGAGAATTGTTCTGGAGATGGTGTTGACTGAACAAGGTCGGGTGAACAGGATCTCTCCAGTGGAATGCAGTGAATCAGGTAGACCAGTTCCCGAACCGGGATGTTTATTACCCTTCTTCAGCGAAAAACTGTGACATTTGAGATTCATTCCATTCGTGATTTCTTAATCGCTTGAGTGATGATCGTTGTAACAAAAAGAAGTTTTTCCACCATGCAGTATCTGGAAAAGAGGAAGCGAAGTCCATGTGAAAAAAGCTGCTTGCTTTGCAATTGCAATCCATTTCCGGCCAGTCATTGGCATTGACCAGAGGGCCGAGTTACCTCTGGTAGAATGCTACCTGACATGCCCGGAAAGAAATTTCCACATCAGCTCGTTGTGACGTGGTGACCATTGGTGTCCGCAATGCGGGGCGGTTACGAATTCCACGAGATGACCTGCCTGCAGACACAGCTCCGCATCTTCTCGCATAGGTTTGAGCGCCGGATCCTCACTGCCGGCAATCAACATGAGTGGAATTCTGGTAGAGGGAGCAGGGAGTTGGGGAGAGCGGGTTCCGGAATGAACGACCATCGCGGAAATGACTTCGGAGCGGGCGCTGGCCAGCATGTGGGCAAACCCTCCGCCATTGGACATTCCCATGACATACACCCTTGCCGGATCAATCTCGCAGGTGGTCAACAGTTTGTGCAGCAGTTGATCAAAAAACTGGATATCCACATTCTCTTCCAGCGAGACTTCGTCGGGCACAACGGTGGTCCACATGGCATTCCTGGCAGCCGGGTAGACCAGAATGAACCCCTGCCGTTCAGCGAGCTGATCGAGCCGGGAATAGTTGGCCATCGATTCAGGCGAGTTCCCCAGCCCATGAAATGCGATGACGAGCGGCGCTGGCCGGGTGGTGTGATGCGGAACCACGAGCCGATAACTGCGAGTCGTTTCCCCAACCAGCAGTTGCTCCTCTGGAAAAACCTGAACCGCAAGTGGCCGCTGCTGATTGATCAGAAACAGGATCGCAGCAACTGTCAGCAGGACAGAGAATAGAACCGCGAAGCGTTTCACTGGGATTGTTCCCTGTTGAATTACCGTTTGCTTGGTGACATTTCCTCGTTCCACGTGGGCATGCGGAATTGACGTGAATTGCTTTACCAATGCATTTTACCAGGTACTGCAACATGAAACTTGCTCTACATTGCCCAGCCCAGTGCTGACACATGCACTATGAGCGCACTATCATGCTCACGCAAGCGAGAGCATGGCACCGGACGTTACGGCGTGAAGCCCGTTCTTAGCGAATGACCGTGATTTCTCCGCCGATGGGGAGTTTGGGCCACAGGGCGCCGGTCTGTTCGATTTTCAGAGGGACGGTTGGCTTTTCGTCCGGGCGGGTTGTAGTGGTGGCAGAGACTGCGACCTGCGTAACCACTCCGGTGCGGACTTCTCCGTTCGGGAACTGGCAGCGGACCGGCATTTCGACTTCAAATCGATGCGAGTGGGAAGTCGGGATTTCGGCCACAGCATAAGGTTGCTGCATGAGGTAGAGTTCGGCCAGCACCTCACCGGCTTTGACATACTCGCCCGCTTTGCGACGCACGTTGGCAATCGTGCCCAGAGCAGCAGAATGAATCAGCTGCTGGGACAGTTCAATTTCCAGCCGTTCCAGCCCGGCTTTGGACTGCTCGAGCTGCAGTTCGATTTCCGAAAGACCAACGGCCTGACGGACACGCTCCTGCATTTCCTGCTTCTGCTGATTCAGTGTGGCCAGTCGAGCGGAGCAGATTTCGAGCTGAGCATCGGTGGCTTCAATGGCATTCACCGCCGACTCTTCCTTCAGCATGAAGTTGATCAGTTTCTCTTCACGCTCCTCAGCGGTTTCGGTCTGCGTGGTTCCCTTACGCGGGGCAGGTGTGGCAGCTTGTGTGGCCAGAACTTCCCGCTGATCGCGCCAGGCCATCAGTTCCAGTTCGTGAAAGTATCGCTTCTGGAGCAGGTCAGCCGTTTGCAGCTCGACCTGGTAGATATCACTTTCCACTGTGCGGAGGTGTTCGTGCAGTTTGACATCCACTTCCGCCTGCAGAGTTTTGGTGCGAGCGGTGAGTCGTTCCACTTCCTGCTGCTGCAGATCCCGTTTCCGGACCAGATCCTGACCACCAATCCGGCACAGCAACACGTTGGGGTCAACCGTTTCCCCTTCCTTGACATTCCACTCCTGCAGAATGCCATCGACGGGGGCACGCACGGTCAGCATTTCGACCTGGATCCGCCCGGCAAAATTCTGATTGGCGGTCGCATAGAGCCAGCGATTAGTGGCCATGCCGGAACCGAGTGCGAGTGCGGCAATCAACAACAGTCGCCCGGGTCGACAGGGAGGGGCATCGTAATTGCGAGACTCTTCGAACAGTTCATTCGTTCTCATGGTACTGGCCATTCCCGTTGAACCTGCGTGGGAGGTGTGATCTTTTCTGCCTTCAGGCAGGGAAGATCCGAGCTGGAACCCGTCTATAACTGTGCTGGTCAGCAATCGCACTGGCGCCTGCACCTGACACATTATGACGGTTATCGGGATTATCGACATTTCAGGGAGGGGGGATTGATTCCAATCGACTGCTGGAGTGAATATTACAGATCTTTCTGAAATAAAAGGACTTGCGCCGTTTTTGAAGCTTTGTGAGATCGATCTGTCGGCCGCTTGACCAGAGGAATGCATAAGTGTACACTGTGTATGTAATAACACTTTCAGGGGAGGCGTTATGTGGGGCCGACAGGAATGGGTGGTGGCCATCAATCGAGTGGCGGCTGAAGTGCTTTCGCGGGCGGACTATCAGCAGGGAGCGGTGGACGGCCTGCAGCTGGCGCGACGGCTGGGATTCGATATTTTTCTGGATCGCCAGCAGGCTTCCCGCGGGCGATTGAAGCAGTTTGGTTGTCGTCGTTCTATCTTCCTGAAGCCTGAGACGAGATCGGAGCGGATGCACTGGGCGGTGTGTCATGAACTGGGAGAAGGGTTTGCCCATCGGGTCTTCCATGACCTGGGAGCGGAGATGGAGGAGATTCCGCCCGGTATGCGGGAACAGGCTGCAAACTGGCTGGCTGCCCGCCTGCTATTGCCCGAGCAGACGTTTTTTGCCGAAGCGGAACGTGTGCAGGAGTCATTGACGGCTTTGAAGTCCCTGTACCACACAGCAAGTTATGAGCTGATCGCCACACGATTACTCGATCAGCCTGAGTTGCGTTGCGTGACGATTTTCGACCAGGGCCGACTCTCAAAACGGCTGACGAATCTGGGAGAATGCGGTCGGGAATTGTTGCCTGCTGAGCGTCGCTGCTGGGAGACCTCGCATCAGGAAGGTCGACATATTGAGCAGTCTGTCGAGCAGTATTCGGTGAATGTCTGGACCATTCATGAGCCGCAATGGAAACGGGAAATCGTGATCACCAGGCCATTGCTTTAAAAATAGTCCGCAGGCTCCTGAGCATTCCTGATTATTGGCTGCAGGAAAAACACTGAATCCGGGTGTTTCGGTTTACAAGCATGTTCACTAATCGTTAGCTTGTCACATCAAAAATACAGATTTATTCTCGGTGCTGCTTGTTTCCAAAGCGTAACCATCAAATTCATACTTTAAATCATCCGATTATTAACGGGTTAATACATGCGCTCAAAACCATTGTTGTATCGTCAGTTTCTCTCTCGACTGGCAACGTCCATTTTTTCCACGAACAGTTCCAGAGTTCCGCGCAGTCAACGATCGCGACTCAATGTGATCGAAACAATCGAGCCGAAAATCCTGCTGAATGGAGTTGGTCAGGACATCTCCATTCAAGCGGGGCAGATCATCAGTGGTGTGGTCTGGGATGATACCAATGGCGATGGACTCCGGGATGAGGGAGAGTTGCCAGTTGTCGGAGCGACAGTGTTCATCGATGAGAACCTGAACGGGATCTATAATACCGGCGAACCGACCGCTGAGACTGATGATCAGGGAGACTATCAGTTTACAGAGATTGCACCGGGCGACTATTTCCTGCTGCAAATCCTGCCGGTGGGGTACCTCCAGACATTTCCCAGCCTCAATTCCAACAGTATCCAGTCCGGTGTGGCAGGGACTGATGAGTTCATTGGGCCACTCCCCCCAGTTGAACCGCCCGGCTCGGATGGTCCTGATTATGCTGACAATCGCGTGATTATCAAACGGGCTGCTGAACAGGTTGGCTCAGCTATAGCCGAGACGGCTTTTCTGGACATCATGGCGGATTCGGGTGTGGTTCAGTCTGAGTCATTGTTGCTCCCTGGACTGGAAGTCTGGGAACTTCCTGCCGGATCGGTCGATGATTTCATCGCTCAGTACGCTCACGATCCCCGGTTTGAATTCGTCGAACGGGATTACATCGTCTCCACCACGGAAGTGGAAACGACAGATACGCTTCCCAACGATCCTTCCTTCGGAACGTTGTGGGGACTGCATAATACCGGTCAGTCCTCCGGGACGGTCGATGCCGATATTGATGCTCCCGAAGCCTGGGATCTTACAACAGGTTCCTCGGATGTCATCATCGGCGTGATTGACACAGGGATCAATTACAATCATGTCGATCTGGTCAACAACATCTGGACGAACCCCGGTGAGATTGCGGGGAACGGCATTGATGATGACAACAACGGATTCATTGATGATGTGCATGGCTATGATTTCGTCAACAACGACGGAAATCCCATGGACGATGAAGGTCACGGCACACACGTTGCCGGGACGATTGCCGCTCAGGGGAATAATGGAACCGGAGTCACTGGTGTTACCTGGAATGCCCAGCTGATGGCCATCAAGTTTCTGGACCGCAATGGTGAAGGCTTCCTTTCCGATGCGGTCAGCGCCATCAACTATGCCACCCGCATGGGAGCACACATTACAAATAACAGCTGGGGCGGCGGTGGATTTTCCTCCTCGCTTCAGGCGGCGATCTCCGCAGCGGGGAATGCTGGTCAGTTGTTTGTGGCGGCAGCAGGGAATGACGGAGCCTCTCAGGCAGATTATCCAGCCCTGTATTCCAACAGTAATATTCTGTCGGTGGCCTCTTCCGACCGGAACGATTTGAAGTCCAGTTTTTCGAATTACAATTCGGTTTCGGTAGATCTGGCTGCTCCGGGAAGCAGTATCTACAGCACCAGCTACACCGGCGGCTACACCACAAAAAGCGGTACCTCCATGGCAACTCCTCATGTTGCTGGAGCAGCAGCTTTGTTGAAATCTCTGCGTCCGACCGCAACTGTGTCGGAAATCAAAAGCACACTGATGAATACCGTGGATCCGCTGTCCGCATTTACTGGTCGGGTTGTGACTGGTGGCCGTCTGAATGTCTTCAATGCGGTGAAGGCTTTCTATGTGGTGCCAGGCTCGCACCATGTGATTGTAGAAGATGGCATTGATGTCCCGGATATCAATTTTGGACGCCAGGAATATATCCCCGTCTATGACTTTGGAGATGCTCCCGACAGCTATGGGACAACTCTGGCAACCAGTGGTCCGCAACATGAGTTGATTGGTGATTTGTATCTCGGTACCAGCATTGATGATGAGGCCGACGGAATTCCTTCTCCCGATGCGGATGGGGATAACCTGGATGGAACCGATGATGAAGATGGGGTGTTGGTCACCTCTCCACTGGTGCTGAATGAAATGGCCACATTCAGTGTTACGACCTCCGCCCGGGGAGAGCTGGCTTACTGGATTGACTGGGATCAATCCGGCACCTTTGACAATGCCACCGAACGCTACACATTCTCAGCACTTACTGCCGGTACTCACAAGTTGTCAGTCCCTGTTC
>JAGQQT010000920.1 GCA_020426065.1 Planctomycetaceae bacterium
GCCGGGGGCGGATTCGTCCCTGAACCTGATCGTGATGCAGATAGGTTCTGCTGCGACCCGATGTCTGCGTGATTCCCTCACTCAGAAACTGCAGGACATCTTCAAAATCCTTCCGCTCCAGATTCCGATAGGGCCACGCTCGACGAAACAGTGTAAACAGGGCATCGGTTTCCCATTCTTCGGCCGCCACCTCGGCAACAATCTGTTGTGCCAGGACATCAAGGGGAGCGTTGCGGCAATCGATGGCATCGAGTCTTCCGGCACGCACTGCCCGAATGACTCCCATGCATTCGACCAGCTCATCGCGGGTCAAGGCAAACAGTCTCCCTTTGGGAGTCAGCCCTAATGCATGACCCGAGCGTCCAATCCGCTGCAGGAACTTGGAAATCCCATCCGGAGAGCCCAGCTGAATCACCAGATCGATATAACCGACATCAATTCCCAGCTCGAGCGAAGCGGTCGCGACCACGGCTTTGAGCTGGCCGGACTTCAAGCGCTGCTCGGTCGAGAGCCGGATATCCGCTGAGAGGGAACCGTGATGGCTGCTGATCTGATCTTCACCCAGGAGTTCTCCCAACTGGTGCGAAACCCGCTCTGCCATCCGGCGCGTATTGACAAAGATGAGCGTGCTCCGGTGGGCATGAATCAATTCACCGAGCCGATTATGCACATCCGCCCATTGCTCGTGAGTACAGATGGCCCCGAGCGGGCTGGGGGGAACTTCAATCTGCAGATCCAGCTCCCGGGAATGCCCGACGTTAATCAGCGCCAGATCCTTGCGGGGTGAAGGAGTTGAATTTTCCGGAGCGGAAACGGATTTGCTGGTTTGCGGATCATCAAACAGCAATCGCTGCCTGGCCGGCGGAGATTCCGCTTCCCAGTTCAGCGGACGCAGAGGCTGGCTGCGGTCTTCGGCCCCCAGCAGGAAATCGGCAACCAGTTCGATTGGTTTCTGAGTCGCGGACAGACCGATCCGCTGCAGCGGTTGCGGGCAGATGGATTCGAGACGTTCCAGCGAAAGAGACAGATGGGCTCCACGCTTGTCGGGGAGCATCGCATGGATTTCATCGATGATGATCGTCTGAGTGGTCGCGAGCCGGGGTCGACTCTTTTCAGCAGTCAGGAGCAGGTAAAGTGACTCCGGAGTGGTGACTACTATATGAGGTGGAGTTTTGACGAACGCCACCCGATCTTTAGCCGGCGTATCTCCCGTCCGCAGGCCAACACGGATTTCGGGCAGTCGATATCCTTCCTCCTCGGCCAGTTCCCGAATCTGGCGGAGCGGTGCGGACAGGTTCTTCTCCATATCATTCGAGAGCGCCCGTAATGGAGAAACATAAACACAGTGCACTTCGTCCTGAAGTTTCCCGGCAATCGCCTGCCGGACGAGTCGGTCGATGATGGCCAGAAAGGCCGTCAATGTTTTACCGGACCCGGTCGGAGCAGCAA
>JAGQQT010000921.1 GCA_020426065.1 Planctomycetaceae bacterium
GTTCGTAAGTGTCTATGGTGTAAGTAGATATGTGATTGAAAAAAATTCAAAGAACTGCCTGTAATTCCCCAGGAAAGCTGGTCCGAGGAATGTTGCCAAAAAGCAACACAATTTGATTATGCGGTAGGAAGATATCGTAACGCTATGGTGGATAACGAGATAAGGTGTTGTTTTCGGATTGCGACATGATGCTGGAAGGCAACATGGGAAAAACAGAGATGAAACGGGCTTCTCGATGATGTCGGAACTTGTTAAACAGATGGCATTCAAACTGGGGAATTACCCCCAATAAATCGCTTTTCACTGGGTGAATCTGCCAGGAAGGAATGCAAAGGAGTGCATCCGATGACAGAAGAACGACGACAACATGGCTTTCGACATTGCTGCCATCTGGTGGTCTTGCTTTTATTGACCATAACCAGTGGCTGTCTCAGTTCCCGAATGCCCAGCAGCCTGTCAGCATTGGTTCCGGGGCCAGATATCTCCGGCCAGTGGGAACCGGAGGTGGAAGAATCCACCGCCGAACAGTCAGAACCCAAATCAGAATAATTCCTGCTGTGCCTGGAACATGGATGTGGTACAGGATTCATTCTCTGCAGTTTTCAGCTGCTGCTCATTCAGAATGTTCGACCATGAGGGTCACTATGAACTTTCGCTTGCCAACTACTCTTCGTCACTGCCGGTTGTTCGGTGTGGTTGCCTTGCTATTGCTGACAACGACCGGATGTGAGGTGGGGCGAACCATGTTTCAATACAGCAGTGGATCCACACCCTGGCTGGGAATAGATCTGGTCCCTCAGAAGAAAAAGAAATCGGTGACGACCATTTCCGACAGTTCTCATCCTGTTCGTGAGGGGCGGACTTCCAGCCGTACTGGTTCGATCGAACTGGAGCCAGAGCAGGAAGCAACGGAAACAGCCACACTGAAAAAGTCTCCCCAGCGGATTGATCTGCCAGTCAGTTCCCTGAAATTGACCTCTACAACGCCTTCCCCTGCCAAAGAATCAGCAGGTGCTGCTGAAATCCAATTCTGATTCAGAAGCGGGTGCAGGCTGAAGGGTGTTCAGATTGATGGTCTAAGCTGAGAGGGTTTGGGGGATTTGAAGACGACATCGTCATCGCTGAATCTATTGGGGCGAATGACGGCTCGGTTCTGCGCTGCGCCCAGAGTCACGCTGATGGCGGCCCTGCTGGTAACCGTTGCGTGCGGTGTTTATTCGATGCAATATCTGGGGATGAAGTCGGATCGGGGAGATCTGATCAACCCGGATGCTCCTTTTCAGCGCCGCTGGCAGGAGTACTGCGAACGATTTCGTGAAACCAATGAGCTGCTGGTGGTCATTGAAGGGACGACTGCTGAGCGTAGTGCCTGTGCCCACTGGCTGGAACATGAACTGAATTCCCGGGCGGACCTGTATGAAAACCTGATGAT
>JAGQQT010000922.1 GCA_020426065.1 Planctomycetaceae bacterium
AGAAATGGCTGGAAGGCCTCGCTCCGTTCGATGCGTCTCCTCAGCGATACGCCCACAATCGAACCGGCGAGGACAACGCCGACGCTCACATGAAAAGACAGATCATGGGCAGGGAAGTCGTCGTCGCCATCACAGAAGGGAAGCTGGACTTCGGCCCCTGGGAGCAAATCTTCTACGGCGAGTTCGACAGTCGTCGGCCCAAGCGGGTCTTGGTGAAGGTGACCGGGGAGTGATTAATGAATACGAATTTCGACCGTCGAAAGAGTTTGCAAGAATTGGAGCGAGATGACTGGGGAGAGCCAGATTACCATACTCATCTTGTGCAGACCTGCCACCGGCTACGGCGTGTTCCGCTTGCAGATTTCACCGCAGCAGACTTGCGAATAATGATCGGCCAAAAGATCAGTCTGCTGTTTCTTGTTCCACTTGCTCTCGAAACGCTACAAGAAGACCCGCTGGTTGAAGCCAACCTTTATCCCGGTGATTTGCTGAACATGGTGCTGGATGTTCCTGAGACATTCTGGAGTGTTCACACGGACATGCGAGACGTGCTTCGTCAGGTTGTCGCCAAGACGAAGGAGTTGCTTGTGTCCCTTGAGGAAACCGACGCACGTCTTATCCGTGAGAGTTTGGCGAAAGCTCCCGCCTCGGTTCAGGAATAGCGTGTCCAACATCAAAACGACCGCAGCAGCTTCACGATCTGCTGAGGATGCCGCCAGAGTTTGCCAGTGCGAGTCCTGAACCCAAGGTCGTTCAGGGCTTCGCAGAATTCCATGTGGGTCTTCCCCTTTCTGATACTTCTTTCGACATACAGAGAGTAACGTTCTAATGAGAAGCGAAGTCTGTTTTGTGATGCATCCGGAAGACGAGAAAGACTTTGTACGAATCATCACGTCAGAACAGGGTGTTGTGCTGGTGAATGGCCCGAAATGGGATCAGCCTGATCCACCAGTTTGTCACGATATCAACAGGGCCGGCAACTATCTGATGATCTGGAATCCGTCAGAGACTCCTGGCCTGACTGCAAATCATCACCGCAAGGAGGACAAGGAATGGTGGTATTGCAATAACGAGCACCTGACAATTCAATTCCTTCGATCTGGATTTCAATATCATGAGCCGTACCTGTTTGCAGGAAGAATCGCGGTCTGCACAACAAGTCTGGAGAAAACCGTTCATGATCCCTCCTCGGCAGAACAGATTGAACGACGCTTCAAGTCCCTGAGAAAACAGATCCAGAAAACTTACAGGAACTCAATACTCATCTGGCAGAATCCTTCTTTGCCCCGGTCCAGAACCAATCCCCAGAAGCCCGCTCCGAACGTGTGGATAGGACCACATGCCATCCAGTGGCTGGAAGAACAGCCTGCTGAGCGCTGGGTGCAGCAGTTCCGGGGAGCGAAACCGCGAGGTTACCTCGTTGACCTTGTGC
>JAGQQT010000923.1 GCA_020426065.1 Planctomycetaceae bacterium
AGCTAAGCAAATATCTCTATGAGTACTGCTTGTCGACTCCGTCGCCCCCGATAGCGGAGCTATCGGGGCTACCCTTTTCGCTGAAACCACTGGGTTTAGAGTCACTTGCAAGTTGTGTAGATACCAATGCCCTGCGGGAAGTTCGGCGCGGCAGGGGAGGGAAAACAGTTACAGGATCTTCCGCTCACCTCAAGATTATCCCTAACTCACGACTCTCCTGTGAGGCTTAGAAAATAAAACCAGCACTTCGGACCAGCAGCGTCAATCCTCCATGGTAAATCCGTGTTCGTAAATCCGCTCTGCCAGTTGGATAGTCTTCGCTGACGCACCTGCCCGCCGAAAAGCCTCCAGCAGTTCGGCAGCCGGATAGGCCACCGTTTTCAGTTCCGGCACGCCGTTTTCAATGATTGCATAAGCAGCAAAAAAACCGCCTTCTTTCTGTTGTCCCACGCTGCCGGGATTGATGAGCTGGATCTGCTTCAGCTGCAGGATCAGCGGGCGATGCGTGTGGCCCACACACAGGAAATCTCCCTGCACATCCCCTGCTCTTCTGTTCCAGACAGCGGGATCATCATCCAGATACTCATTCAGGGGATCTCTTGGAGAAGCATGGATCAGCTGGAATTGGAGTGAATCCAGTTTCAGCTCTTTCCTCAAGGGAAGGTTGCGGAGATAGTGCAGATCCATAGCAGTCAGTTTCTGCCATTGCACGTAACGCATCTGGTTTCGCAGTTGATGCCAGGGCGTATCGTCCCGCTGAGGCTTCATGAATTCCGCAACCGAGTGATCATGGTTGCCCCGCACAGCAGCTGTGGCATTCTGGCGAACCCACTGGACAACTTCATGAGGTTCTGGCCCGAATTCCACCAGATCCCCTAGTACAAGGCAGGCATCAAACGCAGCCTCAGCATTCAGAACAGCCTGGAGAGCAGTCCAGTTGGCGTGAATATCTGAAAGCAGCAGGATACGCATCAGGCGATTTACTCGAAACGACTCCCAATTGACCAGCGTTCTACATGCGAAGAACGCCCTGTTCTGTTACTGTGGACTCCTCTTTGAAAATGTCTACACCAATTTTGAAAAATGAAGAATTACTCATGAAAGATCTGGCAACCATACTGAGGTTACTGATTGTCTTTGTCGTTGCATCACGGAATTGTGCATCTGCTGAGCCTCAGACTGCTGTCAACCAGAATCGTTACAACGTGCTGTTTATTGCTGTTGATGACTTACGGCCCGAGCTGGGTTGCTACGGAGTGGAAACGGCTCAATCACCATATCTGGATCGTTTTTCAGAAACAGCGGTGACGTTTGATCGGCACTATGTGCAGGTTCCTACCTGTGGTGCCTCGCGTTATGCCCTGCTGACCGGGCGAAGTCCCGCTCAAACGGGTGTCACTTCATCCAATGCAGCGGCCTAT
>JAGQQT010000924.1 GCA_020426065.1 Planctomycetaceae bacterium
CTTCAACCAGCTGAAAGTCCGTTCCACTTTCCAGCGATCCTGGTAGTGCTCCCTCTCGTTTTTGGTCATGGTTCTGACTTTTTGATTACGACGAAAAATGGGCGGACAAATCAGACGAATGTCGAGTGCCGCCAGTGACCACTTCAGTTTCTGACTGTCAGCGGCTATGTCGTACAGCAAACGAAATCGGGATCGTGGGCGGGTGTTTGCCTGCTTGAAAAGTGAATTGATCAAAGTTGCTTAGAGACTATTTGAAATAACGAACAGAGCCATTTCGACTTCCAAATAGACAAACTGCGACTCTTGAGTTCGTCCCAATACCTTGAACGTCAACTTACTCAGTGGATATGATCATACTTATCCGATCGAACGCAAGAATCTGTAAGGAATTCATCATGACGGCAGCTTCAACACAGCAGATTCTCGTCACAGGCGATTTTGTACTCGACTTCCATATTTATCAGGGCCAGCGATTTCATTACGGTGACCAATCCAGCCAGGGAGTCGTTGTGCAACCTCAAATGGGGGGAGCTGGGCTGGTATACGATCTTCTGCAGCAGCTTCAAAAGCTCCATAAGGGTGATGATTGTGAGCCTTTCCATTCCCATTCTTCTCATACGATCTCGGATATCATCATCAACACACCTCTTTCTCCATCTCAGCATGCATTCGCATTTTTAAGGCCGTTTTCATCTGGAAAGAAAGATTACTGGCGAGTCAGTGAAGCCATGGGCTTTGGTGCCAATGCTGCTGATGAAAACCAGACGCATGAAGATAATGTCGACAATCAAGAGTGTGATGGCAACCAGCAGCCTGAAACTTTTGATGTAGTAACGATATCGGAAGGAGGAATGGGATTTCGTCAGAGTGAAGACTGGGAAGACCTGCCATTTGATGAGGCGAGATGGATTGTTCTGAAATCTGCAGAACCCCTCATGTCTGGACCACTCTGGGAGAGGTTGTCTTTGAAGTATCATGACAAGCTGATCCTTGTCGTTTCGGCCAGTGATCTACGAAAAACAAATGCCTGCATCAGCAAGGGGTTATCGTGGGATACGACTCTGCGGCATTTATTCAATGAACTGATTGATGGGGAACTCCAGGCACTCAAGCAGTGCCAGCATCTGATTGTTTCATTTGGGTCTGAGGGGGCACTCTGGGTTGATCTGAGCAAACCAAAAAGCGTTGCCAGTCTCATTTACGATCCCGGTGTGGTAGAGGGGGATCACGCTATTTCCATGCAGGGAACGGTGTTTGGTTTGCTTTCCTGTTTGACTGCCTCTGTGTCAGCTCAGGCTTGCAATGAAGCACCAGATTTTGAACAGGCATGTGAAGCGGGCCTTGCAGCCATGAAAAATCTTTTGCTGGAAGGCCATGGACCGGCGACGGAATTGGCAAGGGGGTTTCCTGCG
>JAGQQT010000925.1 GCA_020426065.1 Planctomycetaceae bacterium
GGCCGGAAAGTGAAAGCGACGCTGCACTGGGTTCCGGCGGATCAGGCTCTGAATGCAGAGGTCCGTCTGTACGATCATCTGTTCCATGTGGAAGATCCGGGCGATGTTCCTGAGGATCGACATTTCACAGAGCTGCTGAATCCGAATTCGCTTGAGATCATTTGCAATGCGAAGCTGGAGCCTTCACTGGCTGACGCCCGGACAGGTGATCGGTTCCAGTTTGAACGCCTGGGATATTTCTCTGTGGATCAGGAGAGCCGTCCGGGAGCACTCGTGTTCAATCGAGCGGTCACACTGAAAGATACCTGGGCGAAAGCCAATAAGGGTTAAGTGACGATGACGTGCTCATTCTTGGTCCTTCACACTTCATCACCCTTCATTACAAGATTGGCGCAGTAACAGTTATGCCGACAGTGATTCTGGGAGCGGGAGGCCAACTCGGTTCGCAACTGGCCGCACTCTGGCCGGAGGCCATTCCGCTGCCCCGCTCCCGGTGTGATCTCGGTCAACTGGAAACATTGCCGGGCGTGCTGGATGAAACTGAGCCAACATTGCTGGTCAACTGTGCGGCCTACAATCAGGTGGATCGAGCGGAAGTGGAACCGGTCGCCGCCTGGCAGATCAATGCTTTGGCTCCCCGTGCTCTGGCCCATTATTGCCGGGAACGACAGATCCCCCTGGTTCACATCAGCACGGATTTCGTTTTTGGTCGTGACAGTCAGCGATCCACGCCGTATTCTGAAACGGATGCTCCCGGTCCACTGAGCGTTTACGGGACAACCAAACTGGCTGGAGAACACTTTGTGCTGGCCGCCTCCGAACAGAATCTGGTCATCCGCACCTGCGGACTGTATGGTCATGGCGGAACCGGTAATTTCGTGCGAACAATGTTGCGACTGGCTCGCGAGAACAAGTCCATCAAAGTTGTGAATGATCAGACCTGTGCTCCGACTTCGATCAGGGATCTGGCCGAAGCGATCGATCATCTGATTGCTACGAGAGCAACCGGACTGTTTCATTTTGTGAATTCGGGAGCGATCACCTGGTATGAGTTTGCCCGCGAGATTTTTTCCTTCCTGAAGTTGAACGTCGATTTATCCCCCACCACATCCCGTGAATTTGCCGCTCCTGCCCAGCGTCCTCCCTACAGTGTGTTGAACTGCGACCGATATCATCACCAAACTGAGCAGGCAATCCGTGACATCAAATCAGCACTCCACGAATACCTGACCGAATTGACCACCCGTGAACAGCACTAATCCTGCTTTCGCGTTTAACCCCTGATATTGAACCTTCATGTGTGGCATTGCCGGATTCCTGACGCTACCCGAATCACTCGAAACGGGAGCACTCATTGAAATCGCGGGAGCGATGTCGGATGTGGTGCGTCATCGGGGTCCGGATGATG
>JAGQQT010000926.1 GCA_020426065.1 Planctomycetaceae bacterium
CCAAAGTATGAGATTCTGCTGTTTACTGATTTTGCTGGCCTGTCTGCAGCCGTTCGTCGGCGCGGAAGACTGGGCATCATGGCGTGGACCTGAACACAATGGCATCAGCCGGGAAACCGGACTGGTGGAAACATGGGATCTGGAAACCGGAAAGAACCTGCTGTGGGAATCTCCCATTGGTGGCCGAGCCGCTCCAATTGTGATTGATGGTCGAGTCTATCTGGACTGTCGCACAGAACATGATGTTGCCGCCGGAAATCCGGAACTGATTCACGCTCAGGAACAGGTGGTCTGCCGAGACGCTGCCACCGGTGATGTGATCTGGGAAGACAAGTTCAATGTTTCTCAGACAGACATCCCGGCACCTCGGGTCGGCTGGGCTTCGATGACCGGAGATTCAGAGACCGGGTTTGTATACCTGCATTCAGTCAGCGGTATCTTTCGCTGCTACGATCGGGACGGCAAGGTTAAGTGGCAACACGCTTTGGGTGAAGAATACGCCAAGATCTCAGGTTACGGTGGTCGAACTCAAACACCCATCATCGACGAAGATCGCATCATTGTTGGATTCTTCGGACTGAACTGGGGCCGCACAGCCACGCCTCCACCCAAGTCTGCATACTATGCTTTCAATAAGCACACCGGAGAACTGCTGTGGGTTTCTCTGTTTGGCGGCCGACCCCTAGATACAACATACTCCAATCCGGTCATCGCCGCGATTGACGGACAGCGTCTGCTGATTAGTGGCGGAGCAGACGGTGCTCTGCACGCAATTAATGCTCGCACCGGCAAGCACGTCTGGACGTTCAACATGTCCAAGCGAGGTCTGAACGCAACTCCGGTTGTCGATGGCCACCTGGTTTACATTTCGCACGGCGAAGACAATGTAGACAGCCTTGCGTTCGGCCGAGTTCAGTGCATTGACGGTCGAGGCACCGGCGACATCACGGCCAGCAACAGCGTCTGGCGAAAAGACGGAATCAAGGCGGGTTATACGGCACTGATGGTTCACGACGGCGTGATGTACGTGGTCGCCGACACCGGCAAGCTGCATGCCTTTGACAGCAAGACTGGCGAAGAGCTGTGGGACTACACCCTGGGGACCGTTGGCAAAGGTTCGCCTGTCATGGCGGACGGCAAGATGTATGTGATGGAAGTGAACGGCAACATTCACATCCTGAAGCCAACTCGTGAAAAATGCGAATCACTCAGCAAAGTCACCGTGACAGCAAAGAACGGCGAAGGTCTGGATGAAATCTACGGCACTCCGGCGATTTCTGACGGTCGAGTCTTCTTTGTGACTCGCGACCGCACCTTCTGCATCGGTAACGAGGACGCAGGAAAGCGGACCAAAAGTGAAATTCCTCCCCTGGAGGAAGCCGCTGTGGGAACAGAGGTGGCCAGTAT
>JAGQQT010000927.1 GCA_020426065.1 Planctomycetaceae bacterium
GTCAATCCCGACGAGTTTTACGTCTTCAAAACAACTTTAAAGGAAAATCCGAAGTTCCGCCCTATCATTCAGCGTCGCCTGGGAAACAAAGAGTTCAAACTCGTCTACGACACGGGTGGAACACGGATGACGAAAAACGTACCGGTTCCGCCTGAAGAGCGTGAACGGTTCTGCATTTCTGATGAGGATTTACTGACTTTATCCCGCTGGGCCTGCCGGATTGAGGAACATTATTCCCAGAAACGGGGAAGCTTCTGTCCGATGGACATGGAGTGGGCCAAGGACGGAATCACCGGCCAGCTTTACATCGTTCAGGCCCGACCGGAAACGGTGCAGTCCCAGAAAGCAGTTGACTCCCTGGAAACATACCAGTTGAAAGAAAAAAGCCGCGTTCTGGTGCAGGGTCGAGCGGTGGGAGAACGGATCGCCAGCGGGGTTGTCCGCATGATCAAATCCCCGGCAGGTCTGAAGGAGTTTCAGGAAGGAGAAATTCTGGTCACCGACAAGACCGATCCTGACTGGGAACCCACAATGAAAAAAGCAGCAGCAATTGTGACCAACCGCGGAGGTCGCACCTGCCATGCCGCGATTGTCAGTCGGGAGTTGGGAGTCCCGGCTATTGTGGGAACGGAAACGGCTACCGACTCGCTCAAGAACGGGCAACTGGTAACGGTCAGCTGTGCCGAAGGGGATACCGGCTTTGTTTACGAGGGGCAACTTGATTTTGTTCACGAGTCGGTCCCACTCAAGGACATGGCACGCCCGCGTACAAAAATCATGATGAATCTGGCCAATCCCGATGAGGCCTTTCGTTTATCGTTGATTCCGAACGATGGAGTCGGGCTGGCTCGGGAAGAGTTCATCGTCACGCACTTTATTAAAGTGCATCCCCTGGCATTGCTGGAGTACGAAAAGCTGGATGAGTCGCTTCGTGCAGAAATCGATGCGATCACGATCGGATACGAGGACAAGGTGGAGTTTTTTGTGGAACGGCTCGCGGAAGGCGTTGCGATGATTGCGGCTGCCTTCTATCCCCGCGATGTCATCCTGAGGCTCAGTGATTTCAAAACCAACGAGTATGCCAACCTGGTTGGCGGCGAGAAGTATGAACCGCGAGAAGAGAACCCGATGATCGGTTTCCGGGGAGCATCCCGCTATTACGATGATCGGTATCGGGACGGGTTCGCCCTGGAATGCCGTGCGATTCAGCGAGTGCGGGAAACGATGGGCCTCAGGAATCTCAAAGTCATGATTCCTTTTTGTCGGACCGTTGAGGAAGGCCGAAAAGTGATTCAGGAAATGGAAAAGCACAACCTGAAGCAGGGGGATAACGGACTTGAAATTTACGTCATGTGTGAAATTCCCAGTAATGTGATTCTGGCCGAGGAGTTTGCCCAGGTC
>JAGQQT010000928.1 GCA_020426065.1 Planctomycetaceae bacterium
GTGCTCAGGCCCAGGAAGAAAGTCTGGCTCGGTCGTCGGCTTTGTACGATTCTTTGATCTCGCAGTCGGACTATTACGATGCTAATAGAGCCTGCGGGACCTGTTTGTATACCGATCATATGATTCTCAGCCCGCATGTTCCCGTCTTTCGCCACGACTCCGGTGAGCTTCGGGACGAACCCTATCTGCTCAGCTTTCTTACTTCTCCCGCTGTGAACGCGGGGGCTATCAAGAAAAATGAACGTCCGAAGATTCCACAAATACGTGCTGTGATGGCACGGCGTATTCAGTATGTTCTGAATGTCGCGTTAGAAAATCAATATAAAACTTTGGTTCTCGGAGCCTGGGGGTGCGGTGTTTTCCGTAACGATCCGGCAGAGATTGCTGAATTGTTTTCCGAATCACTATTGAACGATCCGAGGTACCAGAACCGATTTCGGAAAGTGACTTTTGCTGTTCTCGACAACGAACAGGAAAAAATCATTGCTCCATTCAGGGAACGGTTTGCAGCATAGAATAAAATCAATTTCTCATGACCCTCAACCCAAAATTGCAACAGCATATCGATGCGCATCCCTATCCGCTCGTGTTTACGACGATCAGCGGCGCGCATCTGTATGGATTTCCGTCACCCGACTCGGATTTCGACTTGCGGGGAACGCACGTGTTACCGCTGGAAAAAGTGATCGGTTTAGAGGGAGGTGATGAAACAATTGAGAAGGAGGGAATCTATGATGGCCTGGAAATCGATCTGGTTACGCACGATGTGAAGAAATTCTTCACTCTCCTTTTACGCAAAAATGGTTATGTCCTGGAACAACTTCTCTCACCGCTCGTTGAACTGACGAGCCCGGAGCACGAGGAACTAGTTGCGCTGGCTCCACAGTGTATCACCCGGCATCATGCACACCATTATCTCGGCTTTGCCGCAACACAATGGAAGTTGTTCCGCAAAGAACAGCAGCCCCGGGTCAAACCTCTGCTTTATACTTATCGTGTGCTGCTAACCGGAATCCACTTGATGCTGACCGGCGAAGTGGAAGCCAATTTGATCCGATTGAATGAGGAAGCGAACCTGTCCTCTATTTCTGATCTCATTGAGCTAAAACAGGCTGGTCCGGAAAAAGGTGTGCTTCCGGAAGCGGATCTCGCTTTTCATGAGCGTGAATTCACCAGGTTGGAGCAGGAACTGCGGGAAGTACAGGAAAATAGTCATTTACCGGAACATCCCACCGCAAAACCAGCGCTGAATGATTTACTGGTTCGATTACGAATGAAAACGGCATGAATTCCCATGGGCACTTCACACGGCAATTTCATCAAATACCCTCGTACTCCGCATTTGTTCGGTTCGAAGGGGACGGACGATGATCGGCATCTGGATGAGGCCG
>JAGQQT010000929.1 GCA_020426065.1 Planctomycetaceae bacterium
GACCTGCGAACTGAACCACTTACCCAGGTTGAACAGGAACGGCTCATTGCCACCGCTGCTCAGTCCCCCGAGTTCTGCAAGGCACTTTCCAGTGTCGTGAAACGAGGGTGCCGGTCATGAGTCTGGTTGATCAATACGCTGAAGAATTCGACCGGTCAGCCAGACGCAACGGTAGCAGTCCCGAACAACTGGACATCGAACCGGCTGAACATCAACAGGAACCATCCCTGCCGAGAATTCCGTTTAAGCCGTTCCCGGATGATTGCCTGCCAGGCGTGATTGCCAGCTATGTCCGGGAGGTGGCAGTTTCCATCGGTTGTGATGTGACTTACGCAGCATTACCCATGCTTTCCGTGCTGGCAGCTTGCATCGGACGTTCACGACAACTGGAAGTCAAACCCGGCTGGTGGGAACCATCAGTTATCTGGTCTGCAATCATCGGTGAAAGTGGAACGGGCAAGTCACCCGCCTTCGATGCGATCCTGCGTCCACTGCGAAAGCTGGAAGACCGTATGCTGGAGGAGTACCGCGCGGAGTGTGATCGAATCCTGACCACCGAGGCCGAACTGGGCAAGGGGCGGAAGAAAGAACCGAATCTGCCACCGATGCCGCGTTACAGTGTGGCTGATACCACGATCGAGGCACTGGGGCCGATCCTGCAGGATAACCCGCTCGGTTTACTGCTGGCTGATGATGAGCTTTCAGGCTGGCTCGGCTCTTTCAATCAGTATAAATCCGGGAAAGGTTCTGACCGCTCGAAGTGGTTGCAGACCTACAACGCCGGGCGACTGGTGATTGACCGTAAAACCGGGATCCGCGTTCTGATTATCCCGCATGCCTCTGTGTGTATCTGCGGAGGAATTCAGCCAGGCATTCTCCGAAAGTCATTTTCCGATGAGGATTACGATTCCGGATTGCCTGCCCGATTTCTGCTGGCAATGCCTCCGGACAAAATTACGGGCTGGACTGATAATCCCATGCCTGATGACACGGAGTATCAGCAGGTACTCGAGCGGCTGATCAATGATCGGACGCCGGATTTCAATCTCGGTTTTGAGAATGGAACGATTCCTGATTCTATCCAGACTATTCGGCTCAGCAGTCAGGCACGAGAAGTCATTGCAAGTTTTAAGGATGGTGAGAAGGAACGGCTGGTCGGGATTTCCGATCCGTTGCGGGCATCTTGGGCGAAATCAGCCGGGCGTGCTGCTCGCATGGCATTGCTGCTGCATTGTGTTGAATCACCAGAGTCTGACCGTGTTACTGGTGATGTGATGCAGCGGGCCGTGGTACTGGCTCAATGGTTCGACAGGGAAATAGAACGCGTCTATCACAATCTCGGGGTCTGTCAGTCTGGCGATTCCGAACTGCTCGGTT
>JAGQQT010000092.1 GCA_020426065.1 Planctomycetaceae bacterium
GGTTCCTGGCAGTCGTACTGACCGTGACTTTCTCTGCCGGGTTCACCCCGTCTGCAGCTGCAGAACAACCCAATCTGCTGTTAATTACGGCTGACGACCTGGGAGTGCAGGTCGGCTGTTATGGAGACTCCTCCGCTCGGACTCCCGCTCTGGACGCATTAGCAAAAGAAGGCTGCCTGTTTGAAAACGCCTACGTGGCCCAGGCTTCCTGCAGTCCTTCCCGGAGCGCCATGTTTACCGGTGTCTACCCCCACGCGAATGGTCAATACGGGCTGCTGAATGCGGGTGTGGGATTTCGGTTGCACGAAAATCTGGTTTCTCAAACGTTACCTGCCCTCCTGAAGCAGGCCGGATACGAAACCGGAATCCTGGGCAAACTGCATGTCGGGCCGGAGAACCAGTTTCCTTTTGATACCCGGGTCCGCGTCGACACTCGGGATGTTCGCGCCACGGCAGATCGAGCGGGGGAGTTTTTCCAGAAAGCCTCCGCTCCATTCTTTTTCATGGCAAACTATTCGGATCCCCACGTTGCCGGACGCAGCCCCCGCCCCCCGAAAGAAGCGTTCCCCACTCAATACAAAGGGATTCCCGAAGAACCTTTAACCGATAAGGAAGTGGCGCCGTTTCCGTTTCAGAGACTCGAAGACCCTGAACAGAAGGCTCGCGTCACGCAGTATTACAATGCAGTCACTCGGGTTGACTATGGAATTGGATTGCTGCTGCAGAAACTGGAGCGATCCGGGAAAGCCGAAAACACCGTGGTGATCGTCGTGGGAGATCATGGTCCTCCCTTTGTCCGCGGTAAAACGACCTGCTATGAAGCGGGTGTGAAAATCCCGCTCATCATTCGCTGGCCGGAACAGTTCCCGGCGGGGAGCCGCTCCGCTTCCCTCGTATCGACGGTTGATCTCCTCCCCACTTTTCTGTCCGCAGCCGGTTTAAGCATTCCCCCGCACGTGCAGGGTCAGACCCTGATGTCATCTCTGCAGCAGGAAACCCGTCGGAAGTATCTGGCCACCGAGTTTCACTTTCATGGCAGCAGTCCATTTTTTCCTCGGCGAACACTACGCAACGAGCATTACAAACTGATTCACAACATTGATGCAGGCAAAAAATCGTTTCGCAATTCGGTCGATGGCGATGCCGCCTGCAAACTGGCAATGGAGAATCCCTCGCTCGCGCCCGAGATCCAGGAGGCCTTTGAACGCGTGGTCAATCCTCCCGAATTCGAACTTTATGATCTGAAAGCCGATCCCTGGGAATTTCACAATCTGGCTGATGATCCTGCCCATCAGAAAATCAGGGAAGAACTGACGCGGGAATTGCTCCACTGGCGCAAACAGACCGCAGATCCACTCCTCACAGCGGAAGGCTATCGGATGATGAAACAGTATGAGCAGGCAACGCCTGCCAACTGATGCTTTGCTATCTCTGCCGGAATCAGAACCACATTTTATACTGTCAGTCTCTCAAGTATTCACCCTCCCTCCGGGAGGGTCGGCGCAGCCGGGGAGGGAAGCAATTCATTATCAACTTTGAGCTCTATCCCTCTCCGCAGGTTTGGAACAATCCTGCGACTCTCCAAGAGGGAGAGTGAAGAAAACAGTAGTCCTGCCGATCGCTAATCGAAACTTCTTATGAACAGCAAACTTGTGGATTACAGAATCATCACTGAGCTTTGCCTGACTTCGGAGCCCCGCTCTTCCATAACTCGATCCTGTTGACATCATTGGCAGATTTGGGTCCCGTGGTGCTTCGTCCCCGCTGGATGTCTTCTTTCAGGAGTTTCAGGAGTTGACTGACAATCTCAGGTTTCTCCTGATAGAGGTTGTGCTGCTCTCCCACGTCGGCAGTCATGTCATAGAGCTGACCGGGGAGTGCATCCTCGGGTGCTTCTTTTTCCGTGGGGGATGTCCAGCCACCGGAAGCTTTGGCAAGAAGCAATTTCCAGTTTCCCTGACGATAGGCAAAGTGGCCGCTCACCGAATGATGAATCACTCCATGTCGAGTGGATGTGATCGGCTGGCCTGACAAGGCTGGCAGAATGCTGACACTGTCCTCAGCGGAGCCCGCTGGTAATTCCTTTCCGGTGATCTCAGCCAGAGTCGCGAACAGATCGATATGACAGATGAGTTGATCGGATTGAGTTCCCGCTTTGACATGTCCCGGCCAGCGGACAAGAAATGGAACCCGATGCCCACCATCCCATAGATCCGCTTTCGAACCCCGTAAATGAGCACTGACAATATGTCCCTGAGCGGCGAGTTTTTCGATTCCCGCTGCCTTTGAGCAGCCGTTGTCGCTGGTGAAAATCACAAGTGTATTTTCCGTCTGACCATTTCGCTCCAGAGCTGCAGAGATCTCAACAAGTGCATGATCGGTCTGCATGACGAAATCCCCATACTCTCCCAGTCCGCTTTTCCCCTGCCATTCCGGGCTGGGAACAATCGGAGTGTGAGGAGAACCAAGTGGGACATACAGAAAAAAGGGCTGACTGTTCCCCGCCCGGGAATCCAGATATTCCACAGATTTGCGAGTCAGCCGCGGCAACATGTTGATGACCTCATCGTGTTCGATGACGGTCTCATTCTCAATCACGGCTTCCATGTTGCGGGCATGATGAAACCCATGATAGTAATCGAAGCCACGATGCACCGGGCCATCGGGAATCTTCGCTCCAACTGGCGGTTGCTTGTAATCTTTCTGGCGATACGGTTTGCCGGTCCTGGGATCAAGATATTCAAAATCGAGGTGCCACTTCCCAATGATGGCCGTGTGATATCCCTGCTGCTTGAGAAAGCTGGCAACTGTTGGCCGGGCTTCATCAATCAGACTGGGAGCAAAGCCGGTCACAACCCCCTTTTGAAGCCGTGTTCTCCAGCTGTAGCGACCGGTCATTAAACCATACCGGGTGGGAGAACATACCGAAGATCCCGAATGGGCATCGGTGAAAATCATCCCCTGTGAAGCCAGTCGATCCGCGTTGGGCGTAGAGATCCGACAGGTCTCGGGAGCCAGGCAATGGACATCCCCGTAACCCAGGTCATCGCAGATGATATACACGATGTTCGGCTTCTCTGCCGCCTGACAGTTCTCACAGGCAATGGCATTCAGCCAGCCCAACCCGTACAGAATCATGAGCATTCTCAAGCCATTCATCGGATGAACACCTCTCTGCAGCAACTGTCTGGAAACTCGATTTGAATTCTTCAGCATGGCCCTGTTCAAGGGGCTGGTGGGGCTACCTGATCCAATCAACTAACTCTTCGAATCCATGAGTGATTTGAGATATTCTTCATTCGCAGGCCCGCTCAGCCAGCCCAGTGAAACCAAGAAGGCATCCATTTTAAGAACCGTGTCCAGGAAAGATTCCGGGCTTTTTCGCTCATTGAAAAAGCCGTGTGGCTGTCCTTCATAAATCCAGAGTTCCGAACGAACCCCGGCCTCTTTCAGGTCCGCATCAAATTTTTCAGCAGTCGCTACCGGAATCAGCCCATCTTTCGATCCCAGAAAAACAATGGTGGGGGGATCATCCTTCGAAATATTGTGAGCCGGAGAGATTGCCGGGAACCAGGCTTTGGCCCGATCGTGGCCATATCCTTCTGGTCCATTGTCATAGACAGGATTGAACAGCAGCAGGGCATTGGCTTTGGACGAAACCTTCGAGCCCTCTTCCAGGGGATCATCCAGTCCATCACAAATCCCGGTTGTGGCCGCGACATGTCCACCGGCAGAGCCACCTCCTGCAGCGATTCGATCGGGATCGACCCCCAGACGTTTCGCATTGGTCCTCACCCAGCGGATGGCCGACTTCCCGTCCGCCACGCAGGCATCCGGACCTGTTTTCTGCCGGCTGTTCACGCGGTAATCCGCCACAAAGGCAACCATTCCACGATTGGCCAGATAACGGGCATGCTGTTCAAACTGGGTGACCAGACCACCATTCCATCCACCACCAAAAAAGAAGACCGCTGCGGGACGGCAATCTGTTTCCGGATTGTGTCCCGAAGGATTGAAACGGTAGATCCACAGGTCATCCCCCGAGGCATTCTTGTAAACCTCGGCAACCACATCTCCTTTGAACTTGTGCTCTCTAGTTTCTGCTGAAACTGGTTTGAGAAGGCAGGTCACGAGCAGGATGAATGAGAACATGCAGGCGGAAGTTCTGAGCATGGTCAAGGCTTTCTGTGTACGGATAACTGTGCGAGGAGATTCGAAAGGCTGAGAATAGTTTCATTATCAGTTTGACCAACAGATCGAAAACTTTCCAGAAACTCCCCGGAAAGAAGGTCGAAAATCAGGCGACAATCAGGGATATTAGGAAGCTCCGGACCATTTCTATCCTGCCCCTTCGTTCTCAGGAGATTGATTGCCGTGCTCCGTTTAGTCTTCAGCGTCACGATACTGATCTGTTCAACCTGCACTGCTTACTCGGCGGAGCGTCCCAATATCATTTTCATCCTGGCCGATGACTGGGGACTTGGCGATATCAAGACTTACGGTCATGAACGCTGCAAACTGGACACGCCCCATATGGACCGCCTGGCCAGTGAGGGAATGAAGTTCACAGATGCCCACAGTTCCTCCGCCGTCTGTACGCCTACGCGCTACGGAGTCCTGACGGGACGATACAACTGGCGGAGTCAACTCAAGAAAGGAGTCCTGAACGGCTACAGTGCTCCTTTGATAGAACCGGATCGAGAAACCGTCCCTTCCTTCCTGAAAAAACAGGGTTACACCACAGGCATGGTGGGCAAGTGGCATCTGGGGATGGACTTTCCCACCACGGATGGCAAGCCTGCGAAGTCATCTGCCAAAACTGCCGAGGAACTGGCCACAGAATGCAATGTGGACTGGAAAGGCAAAATCAAGAATGGCCCGAACTCCATCGGGTTTGATTACTACTGGGGCATCTCGGCGTCTCTGGATATGCCACCCTACATCTGGATTGAGAATGATCACTTCGTGGGAGAATGTACGGCAATCAAGGCATTTCATCGACCTGGTCCTGCGGAAGCGGAGTTTGAGGATTACGATGTGCTGCCCACCCTGACGGAAAAGGCCACCGCGTTCATTCGTCAGCAGGCCTCCACTTCTGCTCCGTTCTTTCTCTACATGCCGCTCAACAGTCCACACACACCCATTGCCCCTTCTGAAGCATGGCGGGGAAAGAGCAAGCTGGGGCCCTATGGTGATTTTGTCATGGAAACCGACTGGTCAATCGGCCAGGTGATTCAGGCTGTGGATCAAGCCGGGATTGCAGAGAATACTCTGATCATTGTCACGGCCGATAATGGCTGCAGTCCCGCCGCTAAGGGGGGTGATCCTCATGACATGATCAAGTTCCGCATGGGTGAAAATGAGCCGGATGATCCGACAAAACATTATTCCAGCGATCGGTACCGAGGTCATAAAGCGGACATTTTTGAAGGCGGACATCGTGTTCCCTATCTCGCCCGCTGGACTGGCCATGTTCCTGCCGGCAGTATCTGCGACAAAACAATCTGCCTGGTCGACCTGTTCGCAACCTGTGCCGAGATTCTGAACGCCAAGCCCGAATCCTCCGCTGCAGTGGACTCGTTCAGTATTCTGCCCTGCCTGCTCGGAAATTCGGACTCGTTTGAACGAGCGGCGGTCGTTCATCATTCGATCAATGGTTCCTTCTCAATCCGTCAGGAAAACTGGAAGCTGGTACTCTGCCCGGATTCGGGTGGCTGGAGTAATCCTCGCCCCGGCAGAAAAAATGAAAATCCCGGCCCCCCCGTGCAACTGTTCAATATGAACGACGACCTGGCCGAGACAACCAACCTCGAAGCCAAACACCCCGAGATCGTCAGCAGGCTGACTTCCCTGCTGGAATCCTACGTGGAAAATGGTCGTTCCAATCCCGGGCCAAAACAGG
This sequence comes from Planctomycetaceae bacterium, assembly GCA_020426065.1. Lineage (GTDB taxonomy): Bacteria > Planctomycetota > Planctomycetia > Planctomycetales > Planctomycetaceae > Rubinisphaera. Next base: position 5,903 of record JAGQQT010000092.1, read on the forward strand.
AAAACACCAGTCCGGTCAACCTGCACCCCTGAGATTTCCTTCAGAAAACCGAATGATTCCAGTATGCACCAGAACGTATTTCTCTGCATCACAAGGTCTTCCTGGAGTGGCCTGCTGGCCACCTGTGCCGTCCTGCTGACTTCCATTCACGGAATTTCAGCCGCAGAAGAGACACGCCCTCATATTGTCCTGATCCTGGCCGATGATCTCGGCTGGTCTGATCTGGGTTGTTATGGTCATGCATGGCATCGAACTCCACATCTGGATCAACTGGCTGCGGAGGGAATGCGTTTCACCAACGCTTATGCTCCCGCTCCCATTTGCTCCGCCTCCCGCGCGAGTATTCTGACCGGGAAAACAGTAGCTCGAGTTGGATTGGAATTTGTCACGAAAAATGAGCCGGGGTATCAACAGATTGAAGGGGAGACTCCACTTCAATCTCCTCCGCTCACGCTCAACCTGCCATTACAGGAAGTCACTCTCGCCGAAATGCTGGAGAGTGGTGGTTACAAGACTGCTTTTTTTGGCAAATGGCATGTCAACCAGCATTACCAGAAAAAATACCTGGCCTGGCATCCTCAGTTTGGCCCGCTGCAGCAGGGTTTCCAGTTTGGCGTGGAAGACTTTGGAGATCATCCCTACGCCTGGGGAAAACAGAAGCCTGCAGACCTTCCCAGTCAGCAATATCCCGATGACTCCCTGGTTAATCGTGCGGTCGATTATCTCCGGCAGAACCATACCGCTCCCTTTTTCATGATGGTTTCTCTGTATCATGTCCATACACCCGTCAAGAACCGCTGCCGCTGGCTGGTTGACTGGTATCTCAATCAACTGCCGGAAGATCTGCCGCTCCGGGAACGTCGAGCGGAGTATGCTGCGTTTGTGGAAACACTCGATCGGCATGTCGGCACAATTGTTGAGGGGATTCATGACCAGAAACTCCGGGACAACACATTGATCCTGTTTCTGTCCGATAACGGCGGGCATCCGGAGTACACGGCCAATCGTCCGCTGCGCGGTTCCAAGTGGAATCTGTATGAAGGAGGAATCCGAGTTCCTATGCTCGCACGCTGGCCCGGAGTTGTCTCAGCGGGATCAGAGTGTGAGACGCCCGTCATTGGATATGATCTGTTTGCGACCTTTGCGGAGATCGCACAAGTCAAGGCAGACAAAACAGATGGCCAGAGCATTGTGCCATGTCTTCGGGGAAGGGAGTTGTCTGGCGATCGGAGCCTGCTGTGGCATTTCCCCTACTATCATCCGGAAAAGGGATTTCAGAAGTCCCGCACAGAGATCGGGATTGATGATTTTGAGGTCAGTCAGACCAGACCGCAGTCCGCCCTCAGGAAAGGCCCCTACAAACTGATTCAATTTGCCGAAAACGGCAGGTGTGAGTTATACGATCTTTCCCAGGACCTTTCCGAACAAAACGATCTGGCATCAAAACAACCAGAGTTGACTCAGAGCCTGGCAACAGAACTCGAACAGACACTGACTTCCATGGAAGCTCGTCGAGCGACTCCCCGGGATTGACAAAACCGGGAGATGTCGCAGTTTTGTAGCGTTTGCCAGACAGATCCCGTAAGATGATTTCATCACTGAATTCATTCCATCTCCTGCTCCAGAATGGTGAGAATATGACCACACTCAGCCGTCCCGCAAACCGGTTAAAACTGTTTCCTTCCCGCAGCCTCTTTCTCGCAGTTTTATTCCTGGTACCGGGATTGATCTGCCTGCTGAATACCAGCTTGAATGCAGCAGACTCTGCCAGTCGGCCAAATATCATCCTGATCATGGCTGATGACCTGGGGTATGCCGAACTGGGCTGTTATGGTCAGAAGTGGATTCGGACTCCCACCATCGATCAGCTGGCTGAAGAAGGAATCCGCTTCACCAGTTTCTACTCCGGAAATGCAGTCTGTGCTCCGTCACGCTGTTGCCTGCTGACGGGAAAACATCCGGGACATGCCTGGGTGAGAAACAATGGAGATCCCAAACATCCGCCAGAAATGTGGGAAAAGTACGGCTGGGAATTCCCGGGACAAAATCCAATTCCCGATGAAGAAATCACCCTGGCTGAGATTTTACACGATGCGGGCTATGCCACGGGGGCGATGGGAAAATGGGGACTGGGACATTTCGGAACGACAGGAGATCCCAATAAACAGGGATTTGACCTGTTCTACGGGTTCAACTGTCAGCGTCATGCTCACAATCACTATCCGAAATTCCTGTGGCGCAACAATACAAAAGAAATTCAGCCGGGAAATGATCGAACTCTCACTGGCGAAACCTACTCACAGGACCAGTTCACAAAAGTCGCCATCGAATTCATCCGTGAGAATCAGAAGAAGCCTTTCTTTCTGTATCTGCCCTTTGCCATTCCGCACCTTTCCATTCAGGTGACTGAAGATTCACTGGCGGAATACACATCGGTCATTCCTGAAGAAGACTATGTCCACAAGGGCTACCTGCAGCATCCCAAGCCACGGGCCGGCTATGCTGCCATGATTACCCACATGGATCGGGATATCGGGAAGATCATGAGTGTTCTCAGGGAGTGTCATCTCGATTCCAACACGGTAGTCATTTTCACTTCCGATAACGGCCCGACTTATGATCGACTGGGCGGTTCGGATTCGGAGTTCTTTGCCTCAGCCGGACCATTCCGGGGACTGAAAGGAAGTCTGTACGAAGGCGGAATCCGTGTCCCGCTGGTTGCCTGGTGGCCGAATCATTTCCCCGCAGGCCGCACCAGTGATGTCAACTCCGCTCATTGGGACCTGCTCCCCACCATTGCTGAATTGACCGGGGTGAAAGCTCCCGCAGGGATCGATGGCATCAGCCTGGCACCGACATGGCAGGGAAAACCCAATCAGCCCGAGCATGAATTCCTGTACTGGGAATTCAACGCCTATGGAGGTCAGCAGGCTGTCCGCATGGGACAATGGAAAGGAATCCGCCAGAAGCTGTCACCTAAAAATGCGAAGCTGGTGACCGAACTGTATGACCTGAATGCTGATCCTGGTGAATCAAAAGACCTCGCTGCCGAACATCCGGAAATCGTAGAAAAAATAGAACGGATCATGCGTGAACAACACACGGTTTCCACAGTCTTCCCGTTTCCGATCCTTGATCAGCAGACGCAGGCTGAGTAGACGCGACTTTCATTCTCTTGACAAGAGAGTAAGACTGGACTGAAGAGTCTTCATTGCGAGTGGCAACGCTGAAAGCAGCGTTCTCCACTCGCATCAGTAGTCTTCATCCTCGTCGTCTTCGTCATCATCATAGTCCGGGTGCATGGGATCATCCGGGTCGAAGAAGAAATCGCCCAGGCCCATCGGCAGAGATGTTCCTCCCAGAGAACGTTTTTTCTGTTCCGCCATCCGTTCCAGATCAACTGCATCTTCACCCAGACAACGTTCAACCGCTTCCCGCCAGGCCACTTCGCGGGAGAGCGGGTTGCTGGAATCCTGAGCGATCCGTTTCAGAGCGTATCGGAGCAGGTTCAATCCATCCCGGGTCGAAAAATCCAGCTTCAGCTCATGTGATTTCTGAAGGAACTCGACCGTCAGATTGAGCAGTTCCTCATCGGCGAATGGCAGGTGATACTGCAGAATTTCCAGCTCATCATCCCGGTCCGGATAATTGAGCAACAGTGTCGGCTGCAATCGGCTGAGGATGTAATCCGGGATTTCAAATGTGGATTCATCATCATTCATTGTCACTGCACAGCGGAAATCCGGATGAGCGGGGATGGTAATTCCCGCCACGATCGATTCGGCATAACGTCGATGATCCAGCAGTGGCGCCAGGGAAGCCCATGACTTTTCATTCATGCGGTTCCCTTCATCCAGCACACAGACCTGGCCACGAATCATCGCGGTTACGAGCGGTGAGGCATGATACTGAATGGTCCCTTTTTCCCCCAGAACCGGAGTGACCAGCAGATCTTCAGGCCGAGTATCTGCGGTGCACTGGTACACATAAACCGATTGCTGGCGCTGTCTTGCAGCCGCAATGGCAAGAGTGGTTTTTCCAATACCTGGAGGGCCGACGATTCTGGGAGACAGTGGCAGATCGCGTTTGTCAATGACGAGCCAGCAGGCCAGGATCTGCTTGAGAATTTCAGTCTGACCAATCCACGGACTTTCCGTGGCATCAGCCTGGGAGAGATGCAACGTCACTCCATCTATTTCAGCGTGATCGGACATAAACACTTTCTTGATCTCGGGTGGGCGGTTTCGCGACCACAGAATGAGAGGGCTCCATCAGGTGCTGGACGGCAGATTCGGATTCTTAAAGAAGGAAGCTGGGCTAAAACGTGGCCCCTTCCTGTGGTCCGTTTTCCGTGAGCGTGAGAATTTCAGGTCCATCGGGAGTCATGTAAATCTGATGTTCAAACTGCGCTGAGAGAGAATGATCTTTCGTCCGAACGGTCCAGCCATCTTTTTCCAGGTAGGTTGCGGAACCTCCGACGTTTATCATGGGTTCGATGGTAAAGCAGCATCCCGGCACAATCACACTCTGGCGAGTCGATTCATGAGGATAATGAGGGACTCCCGGCTTCTGATGAAAGACCTCACCAATTCCATGCCCCTGGTAATTCTGGACGACCGAAAAATGGCGGCGTTCGGCGTATCTGGTGATTGCCCGGGCAATATCATATACGGTGCCATAAGGGCGAATCGCTCGAATTCCAGCATAGAGGGAATCAAACGCGACCTGTGTCAGCGCTCGGGCCTGATCAGAAACTTCTCCAATCAGAAATGTTTCCGACTGATCTCCATACCAGCCATCCACAACCGTGGTGACATCGATATTGACCAGATCTCCTTCCTGAAGCACACGATCATCAGGAATGCCATGACAGACCACCTCATTCACGCTCGTGCAGATGGAGCGGGGATAGCCTTTGTAACCCAGGCAGGCGGGACGATGCCCATGGTCGAGCGTGTATTGCAGGGACAGTTCATCCAGTTCTGCAGTACTGATATCTGGTCGGACAAATGTACGAAGATAATCCATCAGCTGAGCATTGAAGCGGCAGGCTGCCCGGAGCTTATCCAACTGCTCTCCATAATAGAGCGGATAGTCCCGAATGTATTTCGGGGAGTCAGTTTTTTTTGAAGAAGTCAATTTCACGGCATCAGTATCAGAACAAAGAATGTGAATCTCATTGGTTA
>JAGQQT010000930.1 GCA_020426065.1 Planctomycetaceae bacterium
CTGGGCGTTCTTTTGCCGGGCAGATCGCGTCTTGTCGGCATTCAGCAATTCTCGTATTTTACCCCCGGCTTCCTGCTGCGCGGAGGACATTGCGCCTGCAGGAACGAGAAAAGCTTCGTCCACAGATACTTCAATTATGATGACCTGTCGGACGCCCTTGCCACAACGCCATTGATACAGGGATGTCGAGCATGGCCGCGAAAAGAAAACAGCCGCGCTGGTGGATTGCCGTTTCCATTCTGATCGTCGGGCTCTTTTCACTGCTGGGCAAGCTGCAAATCGGCCCGGTTATCAATTCCACTTCCACGGATGAGCAAACTGCCCAGAAAGACGTTCCGGATCACAATATTCCCGCTCGTCAGGCCGGGACGATTCGGATTGCCACCTTCAATATTCAGGTTTTTGGCACCTCCAAGCTGGAAAACCCCACGGTCATCCGCCGACTGGCTTCCCTGATCCGTCAGTTTGATCTGGTTGCCATTCAGGAAATCCGTTCAGTTGATCAGACTGTCATTCCCCAGTTTGTCAATCTGGTGAATGAAAACGGAGATCATTATCAGTATCTCCTGGGCGATCGTCTGGGCAGAACCAGCAGCAAAGAACAGTATGCGTTTTTTTACCGGGCCTCTCTGATGGAGCCGATTTACGGCTCAGTTTACAACATTGAAGACCGGCAGGACCGGATTCATCGTGAGCCTCTTATCGGCACTTTCCGCATCCGAGATGCCGGGGGCAAAGAACCGTTTCAGTTTACGCTCATCAATATTCACACCGATCCGGATGAAGCCGAATGGGAAGTGGCCCAGACGGCTGAAGTGTACCGCTTCGTGAAATCCTATAACCAGGATGAAGATGATGTGATTGTGCTGGGGGATTTGAATGTCGCTGCTCCTAAGCTCACTCCTCTCACGGAGATCCCTCTGCTTCGCTCGGTCATTGGCTCCACACCAACCAATACCGCTCGCAATGCCCAGTATGATCACATCCTGGTCGATCATCAGAATACACTCGAATTTACGGGCCGAGCAGGTGTGCTGGATATGGCTTCATTTCTGAAGGTTTCCGATCAGGAAGCTCTCGAACTCTCTGACCACCAGCCTGTCTGGGCCGAGTTCTACACAGATGAACGTCGCGGCCCGGAACAAATCGCTTCCCCATTTGATGAACGAACCGTCCGGTAAGTCTGGATGCGGTTTCAATGCAGGGGCAAGCGTGGTTCTAAGCGGGCTGGACGGATTACCTTGTATTGGCCTCAAAGCATGAGCCGCAAGGCGCTAGCCGCGGGTGTTTGTTGTTGAGTGTCCAATAAAATCTGACCCGCGGCTAGCGCCTTGCGGCTCACTCACCGATCGGTCATTTGGTTTTGAAAC
>JAGQQT010000931.1 GCA_020426065.1 Planctomycetaceae bacterium
TGGGTTGGAACCGGCTGACTACCGAACCAATGTGCGGAAAGTCGCTGGCTGACGCACCGAAGTTTTCCGCAGAACGATTATGTTGAACGCCGGTCAGCATCCAGTGAGCGGAAGTGGAGTGATTGTTGTCGCTGTGTGTCACCGAACGGACGAAGGAGATCTTGTCCGTTTGCGTGGCCAGGTTCGGAAAATGTTCACAGATCTCAATTCCCGGAACGCGAGTGGGAATCGGTTGAAACTCGCCCCGATATTCAACCGGAGCTTCCGGTTTCATGTCGAACGTATCCTGATGAGCGGGGCCACCCCACAGATAGATCATCAGGCAGCGTTTCGCTCTGCCGAAACTGGTTCCCTGCAGTGGTGCCGTTGCCAGAGTCTGTTCAGCCCGCAGCAGTTCGGGAAGTCCCAGTCCACAGGCTCCCAATGCTCCCAGGCGTAACCAGGCCCGACGCGTCAACTTCGCTCTGTCCTGAAGCTGTTGCAGGTTCATAAACCCTTCCGCCGCTCAACGGTTTGACACCACTAACTCATCAGCGTACAACGATGCAATGTGAGTCACCAGATGTCAACCTCGGTTGGCCAGGATTCGCATGAGAACTGGTCTAAGTGCCCATCTCTCTGAGAAAGATTTCCGTCTCCATGAGTACGCCAGAGCAAACCGTGCGGGATTTCATCGCGGCGTATTACTCGTGGAATGAAAATGCCAATGAAATGGCCCGACTGGCACGAAAGAGTGGCCAGAAGACTGGTGCGATCATTCCATTGGCCCAGCAGGATTACGATCGCATCATCGATCGATTTTATGCCACCGGTGTTGTCGCCCAGGGGATTTCCTTTGGGAACGATGCCATGCATCATCCGGAGCGGGAATCACTGGAATCGACTTCCATTGAGGACTCAACGGCCATCATCCGCACCCGGCATGTCGGCCAGTACAACATGGAATCGATTTACGAATATCATCTGGAGAACGAATCCGGAGAATGGAAACTTCGCTCACTCCTCTACATGGACGATGAGGGATCTTATGAGTGTCTTTAAGTTAAAAAAGAAGAGAACGCAACATGAACCGGATCAAGCCCTTTCTGTTTTCCCTCTGTCTGCTGCTGACAGCCAGTCTGGTGACGTCCACCGTTGTTGCCAGTGAAGTCGCCCGGCCGAATGTGATCATCATTTTCATTGATGACATGGGGTATGGCGATGTGGAATTCAACGGAGCAAAGGGGCCCCGCACTCCCAATCTGAACCAGATGGTCCGTGAAGGGATGAAGTTTACCGATTTCTATGTCGGGTGTGCGGTCTGCTCTGGTTCACGCACCGCACTGCTGACCGGTTGCCATTATCAGCGATTGAGCATGGCCCCGGTTCT
>JAGQQT010000932.1 GCA_020426065.1 Planctomycetaceae bacterium
ATGATCTGAGCTATATCACAGGCAGTTTTCTGGCTGGTAAAACCATCAAGGGGTTTGCCACGATGAGGCATGAGTAGAGTCAGCCAGAGTAGACCATCTGGATTTGGATTAGAAATCAGCAACTGCTGGTTGCAGAGAAAAGTAAATTCCAGGGATTCCGGTTCCTCAGCAATTTCTGCTGAAAGTAAAGACTATGAGAACGAAAAAATCGATCCAGCTGCATCAAAAACACCGCAAGGGGGCCATTCTGGTTCTGGCAGCGGCGATGATGGTGATGATTTTTGCCTTTACGGCCTTTACCGTCGACCTGGGATACCTGGCAGTCATGAAAACGGAACTGCAGGCGACTGCAGATTCTGCGGCCCTGGGAAGTGTGCAGGAGCTGGGGGTAGGGCGGGCAGAAGCTATTCAGGTGGCCAAGGATATCGCAGCCGCCAATCGTGTGGCCAATAATCCGCTCGTGCTGCAGGATAGTGATATCCGCCTCGGAGTTTATGACGAAACCACCGGTACCTTTTCTGCTTCGGCAACCAATGCCAACGCAATCGAAGTGACTGCCCGCAAAGTGGATTACCCGACTTTCTTTGGTCCAATCATTGGCCAGAACAAAATGTCCTCGCAGGCAGATGCCATTGCGGTCATGACACCCCGGGACATTGTGTTCGTTGTTGACCTGTCCGGCTCAATGAATGATGACACCGAACCCTGCTGGGCGACATCGGTTATCGATTCGGAATTCGCTGGTGATGGATTTCCCACAGCAGGAACCGATTTGATGCAACCCCTGTTTGACGATCTGGGGTTTGGTACTTACCCGGGAGTCTACGAATACATCGGTGAACCTCTGGGGGTGACTCAGAATTCCTATGCCTACGCTCTCATGACCGTTGATGATGGTCCTTTGACCAATGCCTCATTACCGGCTGAACATCGCATCGACAATACCGACAGTGAAGTTCTGCGGAAACGTCGAGCCTATGCATGGATGATTGACAATCAGATTGCCCGCATCATGCCGAATGCGACTCCGACTCCAGACTCCGCTACGAATTTTGATTATTGGGAGAAATATCTCGACTACATCATCATTGGTCGTAACGTGGGGACACCTCCACCTCCTCCACCCCCGAGTGGCGGTGGCGGTGGCGGTGGAGGCGGAGGAGGTGGCGGCGGTGGTGGTAGTCCCCCACCTCCCACTCCACCGTTGGGGAAAATCGACTGGAAACAGTGGACTGCTCCCCTGGCTGGTTTGAACCTGAATACCGTCCCTGCGTTGATCACTGGTCGGTTTGATCTGGCTTTGCAGACTCCGGTTCTGGCAGTGGGTGATCCCCTGGGGACTCCGCGACAGGGACAGACCAACCAGGT
>JAGQQT010000933.1 GCA_020426065.1 Planctomycetaceae bacterium
TTCGACATTGACGATGTTTTCGTATCCGGCATCACGCAGTTTTCGGCACGCCTGCATCGAACGGTTTCCGCTCCGACAAATGACATACAGCTTGCCATTCTGCTTGAATTGACGGTTCGCCATGACCTTCCGGGAATCAAAGGTTTCCAGCGGAACATTACGGGCTGGCGATGCATGAACTTCCCGATACTCCGCGGGAGTTCTGACATCAATCAGTTCCAGCTGTTCCGTTTTCATTTTTTCTGCCAACTCACGGGCAGTTACGGTTTCCACTTCTCTCATGACTGCAGTAGACATCTTTGTATTCCTTCTTTGTACTTGATGAATGCCTTCTGTATGACCACCTGGTTCTGCCGAAGCCACTGCCTTCGGTGCGTTCCACTCCGGCAGAACCACACACATCAAAACCTGAATCAAACGGATACCGGATGAGCCACAGGAAGTTTCGAAGCCTCCCAGGCTTTGAAGCCACCAACCAGATCCATGGCCGGAATTCCATTCTGTGCCAGCAGGCTGCAACCTGCAGCGGATCGATATCCTCCCGCACAGTGGAGCACCAGACTTCGCTCGACCGGGATTTCGTTCAGTCGTTCTTTCAACTGGGTGAGCGGGATATGCAGGCTTCCTTCAATGAAACCGGTTTCCCTCTCCTTGTTACTGCGGATATCAATTACCACAGACGGGTACTTCACTTCTAACCGTTCGGCAAGTGCCTCCGCGGTGATCCGGGTTGTCTGGCCAATCAGCTCTGGATGTCCATCCAGAGCCTGCATGCCTTCCTTGAGATAGCCGGCCACATTGTCGAATCCGATTCGCCCGAGTCGCATGATTGCTTCCCGCTCTTCACCTTCTTCGGCAATGATCACAATAGGGCGATCAGAGGTGAGCAATGTTCCGCACCAGGTCGCATACTGACCTCTCAGGCCAATGTTGAGCGATCCTTTCAGATGGGCTCCTTCAAAATCCACCGCTTCCCGAACGTCCAGGATTTGGGCATTCTCACCTCTGAGTTTGAGAACCTCTTCCAGAGTGAGGGCTTTGACACTCTCCTCCATGGAGGTTTGCAGGCTGGGGCGTTCCTGCCGGTTTTTGATCGCATCAAAAACGAAGTAACCTGGGGCATCGGGCTGATCCACTTCCACCATTTTGATGAACTCATCGCGAGACATCGGCTGAAGGGCGTAGTTGTACTTTTTCTGATCTCCGATTGTGGAGACTTTTTCCTGGCTCAACTGCTTGCCGCACAATGAACCAGCTCCATGAGCTGGATAAACGAGCGTTTCATCGGGCAACTGTTTCAGTCGCTCGATGGATTCGTAAAGCATGTTGGCCAGTTCTTCGGCGGTCACCCCAATCGAAGCCAGCAG
>JAGQQT010000934.1 GCA_020426065.1 Planctomycetaceae bacterium
CTGGGAGAGAGATAAATAAACTCTTCGCTCCCTTCCTTGCGGATATCAATTCCGTGCCCTTTGCCAATGTGGACATCTCCCATGGAGCGGACGAACTGACCGGCTTCATCGAAGACAAACACGGATCCGGGATTCCCATAATGGGTGATATATATCAAGCCGGAGGAATCGACAGCCGCGCCATGGGATGCCCCGCCGTAGACGTGATTTTCGGGCAGGGAGTCGCGTCCCCAGTTGTGATGGCAGCGATAGGTATACTCACCGGAGCCGACGATCACTTCGCCGTCACCGGATTTTTTGGCTGCGTGCACAAAGCAGGGAGCCAGCGTCGTCGCAGCAGCGGCAGTGGCAGCGGTCTTCAGAAATTGACGTCGTGAGGAACCATTCCCCTTTGCAGCAGTAAAATCTTGCTTAGCCATTCGTTTATCCTCTGTGGAGAATTCGGGAGGAAATCAGCATTCGTTGATATGGACAATAAAAAAAGTTAAGCTCGCTGTCCAACCGACTCGCCAATGAACTGGCTACTTCCGCCCGATTGCCGTCCCGGTTCCCACCCTGAATTCTTTCCTGCTCACTGGAGATTCCCATGCGATTTCGCACACCACCTGCCATTCTGCTGATCCTGCTGTGCAGTCTCACTCAGGCTTTTTGCAGTGATGAATGGCCACAGTTTCGCGGTCCGGAGGGCAATGGAGTGGTGCGAAATGTCACTCTCCCACTCACCTGGAGCGAAACCGAGCACGTTGCCTGGAAGGTTCCAGTCGAGGGGGAAGGGTTTTCTTCGCCGGTCATCACGGATAACGAGATCTGGCTCACCACCGCGATTGTAGAGCCGCTCAGTGAAGAAGAAGAGCAGGCCAAACTGGCAACACTCTCCACAAATCCACGGGGAATCAAAATCGGTGGGCCGCTCACCCTGAAAGCAGTCTGCTATGACGCCGTCACGGGGGAAAAAAAGATTGATCAGGTCTGTTTTCAGTTTCCGGTTGCCAGCCCCAAACATTCCACCAACAGCTACGCATCTCCCTCGCCCATTGCCTCTGGTGATTTTATTTACTGCCACTTTGGGGACTACGGAACCTGCTGCATCAACAGACAGGATGGAAAGGTTGTCTGGAAGAATCAGGAACTGCATGCCGACCATCAGAATGGGCCAGGCAGCTCTCCCGTCCTCTGGGGTGATTTTCTGATTTGCCCGTTTGATGGGATCGACAAACAGTACATTGCCGCTTTTGATATCCACACCGGAAAAATCGCCTGGAAAACAGACCGTTCCGGCGAACTTGATCCCAAGCCCGAGTTTCAGAAAGCGTACTGCACACCGACTGTGGTGGAGGTGAACGGGAAACCGCAGGTGATCTCAC
>JAGQQT010000935.1 GCA_020426065.1 Planctomycetaceae bacterium
TTGTAATCATTGCGGGCACGCGGTCCGCGGAGTTCTCCAAACTGGTTATAGGAGAACAGATGTCCGATGCGGTCACCTTCGCCCAGAAAGCGTTTCCCTTCCGGAACGACAATGGTCGGTTGACCGTCAAAGACGGAACCGGCATGGACGAAGACGGTATCGTAAGTGTCAATGGGAACCATGTTGACCCCATTGATGGCATTTTCGATCGTATTGAACGGCATCTCAACCGTGCCCGCACCAGGTGCATTGACCCCGGTGATCGAATCCACGTGCACGACAAAGTAGGGCATGCCGGTGGTTGGATTGATGGCCACCTGGTCTGGTTCCACCACCGCCACTTCGGCCTTGGGAACAGTCCACAGACGGGAAGGAGGCAAAACCATTCGATCCCAGGTCCGGTCACGTTCGCCAACTTCACGATTTGGATCGAAGGTCCAGGAAGCATTCACCGTGACACGAGTGTCGAAGGTAGCATCATCAGAGACAGCCAGGGACAGATCGAGATATCGCAGCACATTTGCTTCGAGCTCCCCTTTCCAACCCCAGATGTCATTAATATCGCCATGGACAAAGTGGTAGAAACCGGCTCCGATCCGCATATCCAGTGGTTGGGCAAATTCCAGTCCGATTGGAGTTGACCACATGGTGTCAAAGCCCGTCAGCGCAAAAGCAGACGTCCGGGTCTGATCAAACAGAATGTTGTTGCCCACAAAGCGCTGGGAACCATCGTTGAAGTCCAGACCGATGTCCTGCTTCCGGACATCAAAAGGCATATAGATATTGGCATCCCAGTCGAGTCGGTTACCGTGTGATTCCAGTGTGACAACCATTTCCTGGAAATCTTCCAGATGGGTGGCATCGATGTCATACCAGGCCATCATCCCGATCGTGCGGTCGATCTGTGGGAAATAGCGACGGAGACCAGCACCGATCGATCCCCCCATGCGTCCACTGTTGAGAGCCCAGACCCGGCCATCTGCCAGGAACATGGTTTCCTCCCAGAACGCATACGGCATCGCTTCCAGATAGGTCAAAGATTCTTCCGTACCAATTCCTTTTCCACCCTGATGTCCTGCCCGGAAGTAATACCCAAGACCGCGTTCACGGAACATCGGTTCCGAGGAGCCGCCGTTCATCGCAAAGTAATCCGGTTCCGGAGCACCAATGGAATACATGGGTTGCTGCGAGTAGGAATAAGGATAGGGCTGAACATCTGAAATGGACGTCCGGCCTTCACCTGAGGGAGAAACATTCGCAGGAACGGGCGGTGGAGTTTCATCAAATGCCTGAGCGGTGGCATTCCCCAACATCAGCGAAACAATCGTGCAGACGGCAGCAGACCAGCCGGTTTTCTGGA
>JAGQQT010000936.1 GCA_020426065.1 Planctomycetaceae bacterium
TCGAATCTATGGACACCTCCCAGGCTGGGGGCAACACAGTCAATCCGGGTCTTAATTCAGCTGTCAATAATCAGGATCCGAAACAATCCGAATCTCCGCAGCAGGATCAGTTTCTTGATCGGCTCTTCAAGAAAATTGCTGATACTTCCAACAAGGCTCCCCGCAAAATCCATTCCCGCAGCTATTTAAGAGGGAAAAAGAAAATTGGACAGGGGGGGCTGGGGGTTGTTTATGCCTATCACGATCGTTCCCTGATGCGGATCGTCGCGCTCAAAGTTGCCAAATCCCAGGTGATTCATTCACCCGGCAGACTGGATCGATTTTTACGCGAACGACGAATCACCGCCAGACTCCAGCATCCTGGGATTCCTCCGGTCTATCAATGCGGAGAGCTTGCCGATGGTCGCCCGTATTATTCCATGAGGCTGGTTGAAGGCAGCAGCCTCGCTCAGCAGATTAAAGAGTTTTACGTGTCAGGTGGCTCGGCATCACACCAGGATGAACAGTTCGGCAAGTTGCTCGATTCTTTTTTACAGGTTTGTGACGGAATCGCATATGCTCATCAACAGCAGATTGTGCATCGGGACTTGAAGCCTGGAAATGTTATGGTGGAAAGCGACGGTACGACATTTGTCGTTGACTGGGGACTTGCCCGCGAGATGGGGAATCGAGCGGTAGAATCCCCAGATGCCGTGCCAGATGCGGACCATGCTGAGGAAGAAGAGTCGGCCACGAGGGATGGCCAGCAGTTAGGCTCTTTGGATTATATGAGCCCTGAACAGGCGAGTGGTTCAACCAGTTTGCATTCTCCACTGACCGATATCTACGGGCTGGGGGCAATCCTGTTTCAAGTCATTACGGGCAAGGCACCACATGCCAGAACCGATGAGAATCAGGAGATTCAGATCAGGTTGAATCAGATCGCAACTTCACCTCCTCCCGATGCAACCGAAGTTTCCCCCAACGCTCCTGCAGAGTTGGCCAGTATCTGCAAGAAGGCGATGGCGCTGAATCCGGAACAGAGATATCAGTCTGCAGGCCAACTGAGAAATGAAATCCAGCGTTGGCGTCGAAGGGAAATTGTTGTCGCTCATCAGAAAAACTACTCCGTACTCCAGAAACTGGAGTTAGTCGCCGGTAAACATCGGCGTGCAATCTCATTGGGTGTGATTGTATTGGCAGTGATGTTTTTCGGTGCCTCCTGGGCCACTTTACAGGTTTCCCAGGCTGCCGATGAAACCAACAAAGCACTGGTCAAACAGCGACAAACCAATCAGCAGTTACTTTCCAGTCTCGAAAATTTTGCCGATGCGGTCATGACTGAAGATGTGCTGGCTGTCCCGCAACTTGCCCCGCT
>JAGQQT010000937.1 GCA_020426065.1 Planctomycetaceae bacterium
AAATCTCAGAAAAATTTTGTGAGTCGACCAAACAAAAAAACGCCTCGAATCATGCTGGTGAATCGAGGCGTTTTTGAAGTGTCAGCAATTTATTTTTCAACAATCTGTGCAGACTTGATGTAGTCCAGGTTTGGGAAATATTCGCTCAGGTAACGATTTCCCATCTGCTCGATGAAATCCTGACGAGGCTTTTCGCCGTATTCAGCAGTAATCTTGTCGATCGCATCCATCCCGGAAACCACTTTTGCGAAAGGAGAGAACCCCTGTGAATCCAGGAAGGTGTTATCTCCGAGATTGACAAACAGCTGAGTGGTGCGGGTGTTGGCACCGGCGGTAGCGTAGGTCAGAGTTCCACGCACGTTCTTCTGAGTGACGGGATCGTCTTTAAGGACATCACCATCCCAGGCAGCTTGAACTTTAGGATCGCCAGCGATTCCAAATTGGACAATGAAACCGGGGACGACGCGGAAAAATCGGGCTTCATTGTAAAAACCGTCCTTCACCGCTTTGTAAAAATGATCAACGCCGATTGGTGACCAGGAGCGATTACACTCAATGACAACTGGTCCTTTAGAGGTTTCCAGTTTGACGAAAAACTGTTCTGGAGCGGGGGGATCCGCTGCTTGACCCACAGCAGAACCAGCGATTGTTAAAGCAATTCCAAAAAACAACGCACGTGCGACTGTGAGTGAAATCCGGTTCATTCTCGAAAACTCCTAAGCAATTCCATTCCATCTGGGAAGAATCCGTTTGCGGAGACCCTCCGCAGTTCCCTGTTAAAGGGGAGAATAGCAACATGAGTGCCATTCGTCAGTGGAATTTTGCAGCATTTCGAGATTTTCTCAGAGTGATCAGAAAAATCGAATCACATTTCCCGGGCACTAAATCGGATCAGATTTGATACATGTGAACAGGCACTGATCGTATTTTTGTTATTCACAGTAGAGCTTCAACTTCGGAGCAGGAGTTGGTGTCATTGCAGTTTGAGTCCGTCGAGGTTGTGTCGGTTCTCCGATCCGCACCGCACGAGGCTTCGATTTGAGCCGGGGCGATTTCCACTGATGATAGCGGAGCAGCAGTGAAGTTCTGAGCCGTAATCGGGAACAGGTGGAATAGCGATAACTGGTCAGATATTCGGTGACCAGGTTGGAGGTCGCTTCGACCGGAACTCCGGAAGCCGGATTGACCTCGACTTCCGTTTCCCCATGATCGGCCCAGTATTCGATCGACTTCAGCAGCATCCACAACGGAAGGTCCCTGGAGTTCTGGCTGGATTGCCAGCTGACAACTTCCAGCTTCTCAGGCTGCTGATAGCTCATCAGCATTCCGATTGGTTTTCCCTGGCATTCACACC
>JAGQQT010000938.1 GCA_020426065.1 Planctomycetaceae bacterium
GCTTCCGCACGCTCCAGCGGAAATCCTATCCACTGGGAACAACTCTCTTTTCGATCATGGCCCCCCAGCATCAGCAGATCATCAACTGGCTGAAAACGCAGCCGAATGTCGATGGTAACCGTATTGGTTTCTACGGACTTTCCTATGGTGGAAAAAGTGCGATGCGACTGCCGGCACTCGTTCCCGATTATGCCCTTTCCATTTGCTCCGCTGATTTCAACGAATGGGTCCGAAAGAATGCGAGTACCCGGCACCCATTCAGTTATGTCTGGACGGGTGAGTATGAGATCTATGAATTCAATCTCGGGGGAACTTTCAATTATGCAGAAATGGCCGCTCTGATTGCACCACGGCCTTTCATGGTTGAGCGTGGTCATTTTGATGGAGTCGGCTGGGATGAATGGGTTGCTTATGAGTTTGCCAAAGTCCGATTTCTTTATGCCGCAAAACTGGGCATCGGAGATCGAACCGAGATTGAATATTTCGTCGGCCCGCACACCATCAACGGACAAAAAACATTTGAATTCCTTCACCGGCATCTAAACTGGCCGCTGCCAGACCAGAAAGATAAGTAATCCTGAAACAGTAGTAGAGGAAGCATGAAATATGGCGGAGAATATCGAAAAACTGGTTGCTCAGGCCATGTTGAAACGTGGCAGTGACAAGGCAGAGGCGGCAGTTGTTTCATTAGGGAAACTCCTGCGAAAAAAGGGGGCTGATCGAGAAGCCCTCTTTGAAACGCTACGACAGATTGCATTGGAGGCCCCACAAACCTTTCCCCGTTTGCGGGCCTGGGATGAAATCTCCAGATCGATCACAGTGGAAGATCAGAAGTGGGTTCAATATCTCAAGAAAACTGGCATGAACAATGCGGAAGCCATCGATTATGCATTGGAGGGTCTGCTGCGTGTTTTAGGTCAGGAGTACTACCACGAACTGGTTGATATCATCTCATCCAAAAAGTCTCCTGCCCGCACAAGAGTGGTTTGCCTCGAAATGCTCAGTGAGCACTGCAAACGCAAATTTGACTCGGGAATCATGGTTATTGATCCTGATAGAGTGACTGAAGAGATGTATCAGCTGGATAAACTTCAGGCCTGGGCCAAAGCAGGTTTTCCGCCTCCCGGTCCGATTGTCATTCCCAAGGTGGAATTAAAAAAGCTTGGCATTGAGCTCCCCGCACCGTATGAGAAATTTCTGTCGAAACATGAAGGAGACCAGGAATATGAAACGGATGAGGGACAATGGCGACTGTTTTCCGCTGCCGAACTTCTGGAAGAAGTTCAGGTCGATCGTCAGAAAAAACCAGCGATCTGCCAGCTGGCTGCCTTTGCTGACACAT
>JAGQQT010000939.1 GCA_020426065.1 Planctomycetaceae bacterium
TGACCTGCATATTGATGGAGACGACCCGGATGTGGTATTTGGCCGCCGCGTTCTCAGCGCGACCGGTGAAGACACTTTCCTGCTGGTGAATTCCAATCCGACGGTTGTGGAAGTCCGCACCCGCCGGGATCGCTCGCAGGGAAATCCGATTGTCCTGTTTTATCCCGGTGTCACCAAAAGACCTTATGCCGATGCCCAGTTTCTGGTCGAGGCAGCTTTTGATAACCGGATCGCTCATTTTTCTGCCAGCCCCGGACGAACAGTCCCCGCTTTCCCGCTGGGGATTCTGCTCTCAGATATTGAAGATAAACGGACCGATACCTGGCAAAGTCAGATCGTGAACCGGAATGGTCTGGACGAGTACCGCTTCGATCAGGCAACCGGAACCGTACGGCGGGAACCGGATGGCCTGCCCGAAATGGTTTTGAGTTCAGTACCACTCAAGACAGATCCCCTGCTCTCCAATGTCCAGATTCTGGATTTCGGGAACGAGTTGAAAGATCCAGCCATCATCAGCCAGATCAAACATGGCCTGGATGAACAGGCTCTCAAGAACTGGGATAACCAACTCTCAACAACGAACACCATGGAAATTCCGGGAACCGGATATGTGACCTCTGATCTGCAGCTGGCCCTGGAATCCCAGATCGGTCAGCAGCGGTTGTGTCTGCTCTATGATTTTGCCCAGGCGATGTCTGTGCCCGGCTGGACACAGGTCCGCTGCCGGGGTGTGGTCGCGATTCGGATTCTGAAAGTCATTCCGGAATCCGGCGAGTCGGCCACCATCATTGTGCAGCCCACGGTCATGACGACCAAATCCGCAGTTCCGGTGAAATTCCTGAATGAATACACCACTGACAAAACAACAACACCAGTCCTTTATCGGGAAGATCGAGATCCCCCCCAACCGGATCCGAACCCGTACGTTTACAAACTTTATCTCAGCCGCTGATTTATCAGGGGCAACGATCAACTGATGACACGTCCTCCCTGCTTCTGACGAACAGGGAATTCAAATGTCTCGAGAGGAACGATCAACATGGCTTCCGTCACTGACATGAGTCGCGATTACGATACCAATGCAGAATCCAAGCGGGCTTTCCAGCAGCTCAAAACCCGCCTGCATCGTCAGATGATTGATGCAATGGACCTGTCCAAAGCGGGCAAACTGCCGGAGCACGAACTCCGCAAGCAGTTGCGGGCCCTGGCTTCGCACCTGTGTGAGATGCACTCGGCATATCTGCCCGATTCCGAGCGGGAGCAGATGGTCAATGAAATCATGGACGAAATGTATGGTTTCGGACCACTCGAACCACTCATGAACGATCCGGAAGTCAGCGAC
>JAGQQT010000093.1 GCA_020426065.1 Planctomycetaceae bacterium
CTGAAATGGCATCGGCTGCTGCCACCAGCACGGTGTAAATATACTCCGGACGAATATCATCGTGATGACCGGCTGCGGAATGAATCACTTCTTCCGATTCGGAATAGCGTTTCAGGAGGTCCGCTCCGATTGCGGGGTGTCCCCCTTCCATTTCATGATCGGCCGCTTTCCCGATATCGTGCGTAAATCCGCAGCGACGAGCCATGTCTCCGTCCAGCCCCAGCTGTTCTGCCATCATTCCAGTCAGATGAGCAACCTCAATCGAGTGCCGGAGCACGTTCTGGGAGTAACTGACCCGGAAGTTGAGCCGGCCCATGAGTTGGATCAGCTTTTCATGCAGTCCTTGAACTCCTGCTTCCTGAGCCGCCTCCTGGCCCAACCTCATGATCCGCTCATCAATTTCTTTCTGGCATTCTGCAACGATTTCTTCAATCCGGGTCGGATGAATCCGGCCATCCTGGATTAGACGCTGTAGGGCCATTTTCCCGGCTTCCCGGCGGACACTGTCGAAGGAGGAAATGATCACCACGCCCGGAGTATCGTCCACAATCACATCCACTCCGGTCAGCTTTTCGAACGCCCGGATATTGCGACCTTCCCGGCCGATGATCCGGCCTTTCATTTCGTCGCTGGGAATATCGATACTCGAAACGGTGATTTCTGAGGTGTGAGCGGAAGCATAACGCTGGACTGCCATGCCGATGATTTCACGGGCTTTGGCGTCACACTGTTCTTTGACTTCTGCTTCGTGCTTGAGAATCTGCTCGCCGGTTTCGTTGCGGAGTTCGGTTTTGAGACGGTCAAGCAGACGTTCGACGGCCTGTTCCCGTTTTAGTCCGCTGATTTTGTAAAGCTCATCCTGCTCCTGTTTAAGGATGCGGGTCAGTTCGGTTTCCCGTTTTTCGGCTGTTTTCAGCCGTTCGTTGAGCCGGTTCTGCATCGACTCAATCATCCGTTCGCGTTTGGAAACATTATCCTGCAGGTCGTCCAGCTGGCTTTCGCGCTTGTCGAGCTTGCGTTCAACTTCCCGGATTTCATCCCGCTGACGGGCCAGCTCTTCATCAAGCTGTTCGCGCCGTTTTAGAGAATCTTCCTTGGCTTCGAGTTCACCAGTTTTCCTGATGGACTCGGCTTCACGCCTGGCGTCCTGCACGATTTCTTCTTTGGAGCGGTAAGCACCCCCCAGGCGTACGCGTTCGAAGGCGTAGCCGAACAGCACTCCCAGAACGAGAGCGATTCCGCCCGCGATATAGACCTCGGATCCCATCGGTATTCTCCGACTGGGAGGTCATTTAATCACTTGTTACACTTTTCAGCCGAGACAGGAACCACCCAGGCACAGAACGCGCCTGATGTGTGCAGGAAGACAGAATTTGGTACTGCAACAGTCTGCGATACAGGGATCCGGTTGTTGTTGCCGGAGTCCGGACAGGATTTCCAGCTGTGGTCTGCACCAGACAGCCGAAAACAGCGGCAGCCAAAAAAACTGCCACAGCGGGAACAATCCCCAGCCTTGAGAGGGAGTCGGGTATTCTCTGAACAGTCCGCGCAGCAACGCAGCTTCAGCCCGTTCACACCATAACTGGTTATGAACGGCCAGACACCATCTCAGAATTGTGAAGAGCAGGGACGCAATCACTGTTTCACCTTCGACAGTAACATTCTGTCTCCCCAGCCATCCTGAACTGGACAGACGTGACTTCCCGGACCTGGTATGAAGAATCAAACGGTCTCTGGGAACAAGGACACATCATGAACGGGAACAACCGGAAATCCGGCCTCTAACCCGTTTCGATGCTGAAACGACCTCTCAGTTTCTGTAAGTTGTGATGATTTCAGACGTTTCGCATACCTCGGCATGCAGCTCGTCTGTCTGTTTCTCTTGTCCATATCTTAACGGGACCGAATTCATTATCAACCAAACCCCCGTTCCCAGTCAGCGGGAAGACCTTGGTTCTGTTTTCTGCCAGTCGGTGTGATGCATCAGATCGAATCAACCATAAAACGGTTTCTCAACCACAGGAAAGCTCCGCAGACTCCCTGCCTGATTGCCGTCTCCGGAGGGGCGGACAGTGTGGCCCTGCTACGGGTGATGGTTACCTGTATACCAGACACTAGCCAGTTGAAAGTGGCTCATTTTCAGCATGGCACCCGCCCCGACTCCGTCCATGATCAGGTATGGGTGGCAAGATTGTGTGCTCAGTTGGGGGTTGAATTCTGGACAAATGCCCATAAGGGAGTCTCCCAGTATCGGGTCAGTGATCTGGAATCCGTGACCAGCGCGGCCTCGCAACTGGTGGTAGCCAGTGAGGCCACCTTGCGGGAGCAGCGCTATCAGTTTCTACAGGATGTGGCCCGGCAGTCTGGTTGTCCGTACCTCCTGACCGCTCATCACGCTGATGATCAGATCGAAACGGTGGTCCATCATCTGCTGCGGGGGACAGGCTTGCGTGGCTTGTCCGGCATTCCGGAGCACCGTCAGCTGAGTGAAGATCTGGAGTTGCTGCGTCCGCTCCTTACTCTCCGGAGAAAGCAGATCCTCGAATACCTCGAATCCCTGGGGCAGGATTACCTGACGGACTCCACAAATTTCGAGACGACCTTCACCCGGAATCGCCTTCGTCACGAACTGTTGCCGTTGCTGGCTCAATTCGAACCTCAGTTCGCCGAGCATCTGCTCGAACTGTCTGAACATGCCCAAGAAGTACAGACTTATCATCAGGAACTGGTTTTGCGGGTCCTGGGCGAAGCGGTCCTCTCACGCAGTGCCGATTATGTCCGCCTGCTCAGCCGCCCGCTCCAGGCATTACCGGATTTTCTCATTCGCGAAACTTTTGTCGAACTCTGGTCTCAACAAAAGTGGAGCCGCGGCCCCATGACGCGACCGGACTGGGAGCGGCTGGCCAGACTGGTTCATCAGGAGAAGGGGAGCGAATCTCTTCCTGCACAGATGTTTGCCGAACGCCGCGCTGAAATGCTGGTGATCTCACAGAATGCGTGAATTGTTGCTCCGGCTGGTCAGGGAATTTCAAATGCCCAGTCGGCCAAACTGTCGATCCAGATCCTCGCGGCTCAACACGAGTGCAGTCGGCCGGCCGTGTGGACAGTGATGAGCATCATCCACTTCATCCCGCTGCGCAAGCAATGCGAGGATTTCCTCTGTCGTCAGGCGTTGCCCCGCCTTGATCGCCGCTTTGCAGGCCATCATGTGGAGAGCGGAGTCCAGCAGATCCCGGCGAGTCACCCCTTCCGCATCTTCAAAACGATCAGCAAATTCGAGCAATGTCGCTTCAATCGCATTTCGTCCCAGAAAGACAGGATGCGAATTGACGGCAATCAGATCGCCACCGAATTCGCCAATATCAAATCCCATCTCGGCCAGCAGGTCCTGATGTTCGAGCAATAATCCGATCTTGCGGGCTTCGAGCGGGAATGTGAGGGGAATCAGCAGTTTCTGGACTTCCACACTTCCAGAGAGCACAGTCTTGCGGAATCGTTCGTAAAGAACACGTTCATGCAGTGCATGTTGATCGATCACGGTTAAACCCTGATCGGTACTCAACACGAGGTAGCAGTCATCCACCTGCAGTGCCGGCACTCCGCTCGAGATCGAATGAACTGGAACTGGCTCGGCAGGTTTCGCTGTTGGTGCTGGTGTCGGTGTTTGTCGTTGCTCCGAATCTAACACACGCTCCTCAACCAGATCCGTGGTATCCTGAATAGAAAGGAGCGGAGAGTCAGATCCTTCCGCACTCAGTGAAGAGTGTGAAACCGGGTGCTCTGAGGCATATTCCTGCGTCATTGTCGAAACAGGAGCCTGCGGAAAGGCTGTAGCAGTCGGTTCTGCCGTGAACTGTTGAGTCACCTGATGAGCCAGTTGTGAACGGGCCCAGGAGACAAGATCCTGTTCGACTTTGCGTTGTTTGTCGCGTGTTTCTTCCGGTGAGGCTTTGGCTCCACTTGGTAACGCGAGTTGACTTTGCAGATCAGCCTTGAGGAACTGGGAGCGAAGTGTGGACAGAAGCAGGCGGAAAATTTGCTGGGGATCACGAAAGCGAACCTCGGCCTTGGTCGGATGGACGTTGACATCGACCTGCTCGCTCGGCATTTCGAGGAACAGAAACGAAATGGGATATCGCCCGGACATCAGCAGTCCACGATAGGCTTCCGTCAACGCATGCTGCAACGAGCGATCCTGAATGAACCGACCGTTCAGAAACAGATACTGCGACTTGCGTGTGGCCTTGTGCTGGCTGGGATGTCCCACGTAACCCCACAGGCGGATTCCCATCTGTTCGGCCTCGATGGGAATCATCTTGTCGACAACTTCAGATCCGAAAAAATACAGCAGTCGCGTCCGCAGGTCTGCACCACCTGGAAGCCGATGAACGGTTTTCTGTTGATGGGTGAGCGTGAGATCGAGCCGGGGATGAGCCAGCGCCAGTCGGGTAAAATGTTCGGCAATGTAACCGAATTCCGTGCCCGGTTTTTTGAGAAACTTGCGGCGGACAGGTGTATTGTGAAACAGCTTCCGGATTTCAATCTGCGTTCCCGGTGCACAACCGGTTGGCCGAATCTCACTCCGCTGGCCAAACAGAACGGACAGTTCCGAACCCATCATCGAATCGGGAACACGACTGCTGATCCGGAATTGACTCACTTCCGCAATTGAGGCCAGTGCCTCGCCGCGAAACCCCATCGTTTGGACGCGAAACAGATCATCTGCCTGCTTGAGTTTGCTGGTTGCGTGGCTGGTGACCGCCAGCGGCAGTTCCTCAGGAGGGATGCCTTCCCCGTCATCGGCCACGCGGATCAGTTCCATGCCCCCTTCTTCAATATCAATGGTGATCCGGCTCGCCAGCGCATCGATACTGTTTTCCAGCAGTTCTTTCAGTACGCTCGCAGGTCGCTCAATCACCTCTCCAGCGGCGATCTGATTCACCACTGCCGGGGAGAGCAACTCAATTTTGTGCGGGCGATCCATCCTGTTCCAACTCCGTTGTTGTCTTCCATTTCTGCTGACCGGGAACGGGATACCTGGCATTTCTGGTCCAGATCCGGACTGCTCCCGGGGGCTTCGAAAATGCCATTATAAGCAATTCTGAAGAAAAGCAATTCCGGGCTGTTTCAGGTGTCAAAGCCCTGTATTTCAGGCGGGGCAGCGGTTACCAACTCTGGTGAAGAGCCGGTACGAAGAATTTGTTCAGGCAGCTTTCGCGAGTTCTTCCTGGCGGGTCAGCGGGCGATAGAGGATCGCATTGCGCTGTTTTCCCACAACTTCCGCCGCTCCACATTCCCTGAGGCAGTACGCAATTTTCTGTGCAGAATTGCGATGAATCCCCAGAGCGGCAGCCAAGTCGGCCGTCGTAAACTCATCAGGCAGTTCGGCCGGAAGCAGTCGATACAGATCGGTTGCGAGTCGCAAGGTTCGGATGCCGTGGATCTGTCTGAGTGAGCGATCATCAACCCGATACCCTTTTCGGGTTCGCTTGCGGCCGGGCCTTCGGCGTTCTTCAATGTCAATCAGCAGGATCTCGAGCGTGAGATTGGGCTGAGGAAAGGTTCGGGTAAAATGAACCAGTTCATCAAACAGATCGAGCCAGGAGCCGATGTGTCGGCTGTGTGTTGTTCCAACCACACGATTCCATTTCAGAGTCGTGATCTGTTTTCTGGCGATGATCGGTTTTACGACCGTGACGGGGTGTTCCTGACAAAGTTCATTGACCTTGTCACGTAACGCTGCCAGGGAACTGCACTGAATTTCGATGAGACGATCGGGGAGTCGGACGTCAATCCGGTAGGATCCCAGTTGAGCTTCCGTGGAACTGGAATGCTGCTGATAGTGTGCCTTGAGTTGCTGGTGAAGCGTTGTTTCCATCCTGGGTGGCAACCTCCCTGCTGCCTTGAATCGTGTTGACTCGAATGATCAATCCTGCTGGCCAGTGTGCCCCCATCATACCATTCAGCGGGAAGCCTGCTGCTGAATTTGTGTTTTCGAGCTTCGACCAATTATGGCAGATTGATCTTCCAGCGACCAGACCAGGTCTGTGTCGGACCCGCTGGTGGGCATTTCTTCAAAGGGAACACCATATTCTTCGATCGCATCGACGATGTCAGCCAAGGGGTCACGCAGACAATCTTCGGGAACAAAACGGGAAATGACGTCCATATGCCGCAGCATGAAGTCCCTGTTTTCGTCCGGGACATCGAGCAGATCACGGGCGCGATCCACTCGCGTAATCCAGGCTGCCTCACGCAGCACTTCAAATTGATGCTCTGGAAGCAGGGATGCAAAGACTTCTTCCCGTTTCTGTAGCTGAGAAACCTGGGCCTGGCCCCGACGAATTGTATCCCGCAGTTCATCTACTGTGGGGGCATTGGTGCGGGCCATCGCCATGCAGATACTTTCGGCAATTCCCATGAACTGAGCAGTCGACAGTTGCTCTTTCTCCAGCAGATGCTGCAGGCGGCGATGGTTGTTCAGTTTGGCGATCACGATATCGTTCAGCCATTGTCTTTCCGTCCGCTTCTGTTCCTCCTTGACCAGTCCAGAGATGGACAGTTCGCGGTCCAGATCCCACTCGGGAACACTCGAAAACAATGAGGGTAACGGAGGCAGACGATGATCCGGCAGCGCATTGACAATCCGCAGATACTGGTTGACTTCGTTAACGGTCAACAGTTCTCGCGGATGCTTGACCTCATGAAAGATGCGTTCATCACCCGAACACCCCATCAGGGTGAGAATGACCAGCATCAGGCAAGGGTAAAGGGTACGCATTGGTTTGGATCAGCCTGTGCAGGTGTAAAACAATTCGGTAACACGCTTTGTTTCAAGCTTAGTTCGAATTCTTCAACTGGTAAGAGAGCAAGACCTGGCTCTTGGGAAATGCTCAGCGTGTGAAGTGTTTTCGAATCACTTCTTAAGTCAGTTATCGAATGACTCGCAGGCTTACTGCAGCAGAGTCGGGCTCATCGCTGTAACCGGCACACCCGAAATAATCCCGATTCTGCCTAAAACCGGTTCATTTGCTGAAACCGGTCGGCAAGATTGCTCTGGAACAGTGACTGCATCCTGCGCAGGAAAGCAACCTGTTCAGGGAGTTGGCTTCGGCTGATCGGTTAACCCGGACCCTGCGGCAGGACTTGAAACTTCCGACGCGGGCGATGTCGCTGTGGTTTGCTCAGATGTGGGCTGCTGATTGTGAGGAAGATTGAATTCTTCACGAAGCTGTTCGCGGCGAATGGCAACCTGTTTATCAAATTCTGCCAGGGCATCCATTGCCCGATCCCTTGAGGTCACCAGACCGATAATCAGGTACTGGGTAATTGCAAAGCCGTAGCAGATCCAGCCAACCGAACCCAGAAAGATAGTGCACAGAATCGCAAACACGGGAGAAGAGCGATTCAGATGCTGGCAGACCACTCCTTTGGCGATCGGGCGGAACTGACGACGGAGTGATTTCCAGAATCCCAGCTGGCGGTCGTACTGGAACTTTGGTGGACCAGGATGAATGATCGCAAACAGTTCCTGGTCTGGCATCATTTCGATCACACCGATCGCCATCATAATTCGCAGCCCGGTCACCCAGGGATTATTCAGTTCCATCTCTCCGGAAGTAGCGGCTCCTGTCAGATGATCAACCCAGGAAAACATCGTCATTTCGAGGTTCTTGGTGGCAGCCAGCAGCACCAGAGAGGCCTTGAACCATTGTTCGAGATCTTTTTCCAGCTCATCATCCATTTCCTGGACGCGGCAGATTCTCTTCAGCACGAAACGGAAAATCGGAATGGCGATCACACCGAGCAGCAGACGAAACAGTGGGCGCAGCACCGGAGCCAGTATTTTGGCCTGATACAAAATCCGGAGCAGACTACCCATTCTCGAATCCTTGAGTGAACGGGGGTAACAAAACAAAGGAATCACTGAAAGGTGATTCTAATGCAGGGGTGAATTGCATTGCCACTTTCCGCGGCCAGAATGCACCCCGGTCATCAGGAAAACGTCCGGCAGGTGGATCAGGCTCACAATTTATGCAGGGAGTGGCCGAGAAGGTATGGAATCATATCGTGAAAGCTTTAACACCTGCATTCCCGCCGAAAAACATCATTCGTCATCAACGGGGCGTTTGGCTGGATATCCACTCCAGATCAGCTTTTTGGCAGCCTTGGCGGTCGTGCCCTGTTCGAGCATCTTGAGAATCTCCCGAATGGACACGTTGGTGTGCAGAACCTTTTCCAGATTCTTGTAAATGTCATTCGAGACATGATGCACGCCATTTCCTGGACCAGATTCGACAATGCCACCTTTCTGGTCAAACACGACCCACATGATGGTCCGGTCATGGATTTTGACGCGAGTCTTGACCGAATCTGCCATTTTCCCTTTCGCGCGATTGCCGTTCACGGAATACGAGTCGGTCTTTTCGAACATGATGCCGATCACATTCCAGTCTTTTCCGCCGAAGGGCCACATCGTTTCATCCTGTTCAAAGAGCATTGCCGGAGAGGTCATTTGCAGACCTGTGATAGCAAGTTCGCGTGCAATACGCAAACTGACCTCCAGCTCAACCACACGGAAGGACCCGCAGGATGACGTATGAGTTCGTCCCTGAACACTCGGCTCAGGATTTATCGTGCGGACGTTTGGATTGTTTGCGGGCGTTGGGAGTGAGGTCTTCATCCCAGGTCCGCAACTGCCGGCGCATTTCTCGCAGGTTGATCGTGACCGGAATAATCAGCTGCTCACCGTAAGGATCATTCGTGATCTGTTCGGGGGCTTCATAGTTCCGCAGTTCCTGGTCCAGCACCCGCAGCCATTCCGGAACTTCCAGACCCGTCCCGGATGTGCCAGCCTGATACTGCTCGATGAGTACTCTTAAATCGTCGAAGTGATTTTTGCGAACCTGCTCATCATCTGCTTCCATCACCTGACGCACCAGTGCCAGCATTCGGTTTATCGCCAGCGGTTTGACGAAACGCTCTTCAATCCGGTCTTTGAGGGCAGGGAGCTTGACGCCGTAAATCTGTTCGAGGTTGTGCAGTCGTGTGAGATGTCGATCAGCATCCTCAGCGGTTTTGATCGCAAAGATCCGTTCCCAGGCTTCCGCTGCCTGCAGTCTTCCGATATCGATCAGGGATTCATGCGCGATCTTGTGTGGCATGCAGTTCCAGTCATCCCGATCATAAGCTGCTTCGAGCCGAACGAAGTCCAGAAAACAGTCAAACCGCTCACCGTAATCGGAATGTGTTGTGGTGCTGTTGTATTCCAGGAACCGGTCAAACTTGTCGATCAGGATTCCATAAATCGTTTCAAGCTGGCTGGCAACTTCAGCCGGATCGAGAGTTTCCGCTCTCAGGTCTGCAATCAGGGGAGAAGGATGCAATGGGTCTTCTGATTCTTCCAGGTAGTCCAGAAACTCATCCAGGCCGGTCTGCACGATTGCCCGGATATATCCGAGAGTCAGGTTCCGGGCGTGGAAGAGGTCGTGGCCATACTGATGGATGAAGTTGCAGATCGATTCCCAGACCCGTTTCTTGTGCAGTGCTTCTGCTGCCGAAAGTCGCATGGTTTCACTATGGCGGATCCACAACCCGCGATAATGTTCGACAACCTCATTGAGTATATCGAGCAGTTCGGTGTCATCCACTTTGCCCGACTTCCATTGTCGGGCAGATTTCAGCATGTTGGTGAGAGTATTGCTGAGTGCGAGCCGGAACAGGCGATCAAACTCCGTAATAGCAGGACCCCGTGGTCGGGAACCTCGCTCCATCTCATAGGCGATGACCATCACCTGCCAGGTTTCCCGATAAAGCCCGAGAGCGGGGAGGGCTGTCACCAGAAAACGGAGCAACGCATGCAGTTCCTGTGCATCAGAAATCGAACGGGGTGTGCCACCGCTTTCGAGCGGGACATAGAGCAGCTTTCTGCGTGCCAGCCGCTGCAGTGTGCGAGGCAGCATCGTTTTGATCTGAGTGACATCATGAGTGAGGACGGCGTGCAAAAGTTCCGTCAACCAGCTTTCTTTTTTATGTTTTGAAGTCTGTGCATCATAGAGCAGCGAGTCGGCCAGTCGGCGAATGAAACGCATTCGCGTCATCGTCCAGATGACATTATGCATCAGGTACAGCTTGGACTGCAGCTGAATGTCGAACTCCACATTGGCATCGTGGCTGCCGCTTGGAGGAGCGATCTGCTTGATATGAAGTTCATGCAGCAGTTGGCCAAGTTCCCGTTCGAATCGCTGCAGTTCCCGGGAAAGCCGGGCAACGTGCTGATCAATCGCGTCCCGGGAAAGCTGGTGCGGTTCGGCCTGGGGATCGAGCAGCCGGGCGGCAACGATAATGGTCTGCTGAGACAGCTCAGCCACACTCTGCAGAAACTTCAGCTGCGGGTCGTAGAGACGGCCCATCTGTTCAAATTCATTGTTCTCATTGGAAATCCCACCATCTGAGAGTGGACCTTCCTGACCATCATCAGCTGAATCACGGAAGGTGACTCCTTCGTAAGCCGCTGAGAATGGATTGGCTTCGTCCTCTTCGTCCCAGGCGGATTCCGTAGCGGGCTCATCCCACCAGGCCTGGTCATCCTCCACATTCGCAGGTGGATTGGCATCTTCCAGCATCAGGCGGGGCACACCCCAGCGATGACCTGCATTGGCATCGAGCAGGTCAATCACTCGACGATACTTCTCGAACATCTCTTCCAGGCTGAGCTGGGAATTCCTCAACAGTTGTGACCATTCCAGCAGCGAGACGCTGAAAGTCTCGTCGAACTGGACTGAGTCAGTTTCATCCACCTGGGACAGCCACTGCATTAATAGACCGAGTGAAGAGTTCAGATCCCGTTTGTCGAGCAGCACACTGACGATGTTGTGATAAGTCAGTTGTGAATCAAACAGATCGACATGTTCCCGCCAGAAAGCCAGGTTCTGGGCTTCCGCTCCTGCTGCCTGCCAGGCCAGCAATGTCCGGGATACCACCTGTGCCGATTCAAAGGTGCTCATTCCGTAAAG
>JAGQQT010000940.1 GCA_020426065.1 Planctomycetaceae bacterium
CTGGACAAGCAGAGCGCCCTGATGCTGTCTTCCCTGGTTGCCGGTGGGGAAATGTCGTACGACGAACTTGATGTGGAACTGGAAGGCATTCTGCTTGAGATCGGCAACATTGTGCTGAACAGTGTGGCCGGGGCGATCGCCAATCTGCTGTCAGATCAACTGGAGTATACTGTCCCGGAAATCAAGGGAATGAAATCCCTCTGTGAAGTCCTGAGGCATTCCAAAGCCACTTCATCCCGCTACATCCTGGGAGATGTGCACCTGCGGATGTCCGAAAAGAATGTGGAGTCGACCATACTGCTGGCCTTTGATCTGGGCCAGCTGGGCGAGCAGATCAATACCCTCTCTGCGTAACAGTGACCAGATCACTACGAATTTCTGCTCAACAACTGAATAACCAGCTCCGCAAACGGAGAACTGATATGGATTATAATGCAGACAATTTGAACTGGATCAACTGGGTTCCAGGCGGAGTCTGCGTGATTGATCCGAGTTATCAGATTGTTGCCTGGAACGATCTGATGGAAGGCTGGACCGGCCTGAAATCTGACGATGCTATTGGGCTAAACCTGCTCGAGATGTATCCGCACCTGACGTCGCCCGCATTTTTCGAACGCCTGGAACAGGTATTTTCGACCGGGAGCCCAGCCGTCTATTCTGCTGGTCTGCATCGTCATTTTCTCCCGGTGCAGGTGGAAAATGCCGGGACGACCACCAACATGATCCAGCAGACATATGTCCGTCGAGTGGGGGCAGACAGAAACTGTGTCCTGATCTATATCGAGGATCACACCCGCCAGTTTTCCCAGCTGAAATCGCTCCATGGTGAAATGGGACGCCGTCGCGAAGTGGAAAACGAACTGCGAGAGCATTATGCACTCCAGCAGCTGATTACCAATATGCAGTCGGAATATCTGACGACCCACAATTCACACGCATTTTTCAAATCCATCATTGAGCGGATTACGACTTTCACCAACAGCCGGATGGGATTTATTGCAGAAGTTGTGGATAACAAGGAAGGCCGTCGCGAACTGGCGGTACGCGCCTGCAGCGATCAGTCCGATTGTGAACAGACACGACAATTTCTGGCCAGATATGAAAACCAGAAAGTCACATTCCAGGGATACGAAACCCTGTTCGGCAGAATCATCGATGAAAAGTCGAGCGTCACTGCGCAGATGCCCGAATCAATGCCACGACAGGGCCGCATGCCTTCTGGTCACCCGGCTATCCAGAATTTCATCGGACTGCCGCTGATCTACAATCAGGAAGTCATTGGAGTTGTTGGCCTGGCCAATGCCGAGGAAAAGTATCCCAGGGAGCTCGAAGAACAGCTG
>JAGQQT010000941.1 GCA_020426065.1 Planctomycetaceae bacterium
ATCCCGTTTGATCAGCTTTCCGTTCCGGATTCCATCCAGCCGACATTGATCGATTCGGAAACCGGCCAGCCACGAGACTGGCTGGTAGATGGTTCGGAACTTTCCCTGAACCTGAAGCTGCTGGCCATGCTGCCAGCTGCCCTGGCTGCCACTCTGATTTTTCTGGTACAGAATGTAACCGGTCGGCTGGTCAACAGCCCCGACCTCAAACTCAAAAAGGGAGCAGCCTTTCATCTGGATCTGCTCGTGATCAGTCTCCTGGTAGCGGTCTGCTCTCTGTTTGGTCTTCCCTGGCTGGTGGCGGCAACGGTCCGTTCGCTCGCTCATGTTCGTGGACTGGCAACCGTTGAAGAGCAGGTTTCCCGGTTTGGCGACAAGCGGGAACAGATCATTCATGTCGAAGAAAACCGATTGACCCCCTTCCTGATCCATGCCCTGATAGGACTGTCCCTGTTTGCCCTGGGAACTCTGGCGATGACTCCCATGGCAGTGCTGTTTGGGCTGTTCCTGTATATGGGAGTGGTTTCACTGGCCGGAAACCAGTTCCTGGAACGACTCAGCTTGTGGCTCATGGACTCCAACCTGTACCCGCAAACTCACTACATTCGCCGGGTACCCATGAAGCTGATCCATCAGTTTACATTGATCCAGCTCCTCTGCCTGGTGGGGCTGTGCCTGATCAATCTCAGCCCCGAAAAATGGCTTCGGATCACCTTTCCGTTATTTATCGCTCTGCTTCCACCTGTTCGGGCGTTGATGAATCGAGTCTGGAACAGGGCCGATCTGATGGTTCTGGACGAAATTGCCGATCCGGATGAAGAGGTCACTCAGTGGAATTAGAACGGATGCCCAGATCAGTTCCAGACTCCGGAAGATTAGAACTGGTCAAGAGTTGTCTGCGTTCTGCCGGAAACATACGATACGCCAACCCCTCATCTTCAGGGGAGCCTGCCACGGGACAAATTTACCGTGTCATCTGTTATGATACGGATTTCGAGCGAATCCGAAGTTACAGGTCAGCCGTCTACTCAGATGAACACCGACATGCAGAACGACATGATCAAGAAAACAACGCCCTACTCTGAGGAATGGCTGACAGAGCTCCAGCAGTTACTGGGGAAGTCAACCTGCGACCAGCTGGGACTGTATGCCATTCCCAGCACTCTTCTTTTGAGTGTTGTCGTCCCTGTGTACAACGAAAAAGAGACACTGCACCTGATTCTGGAAAAGATCCGGAGCGTGCCGATCAACAAGGAAATCATTCTGGTTGATGACTGCAGCAAGGATGGAACAACCGATCTGCTCAAGCAGATGGAGCAGGATCAGGCCAACGCT
>JAGQQT010000942.1 GCA_020426065.1 Planctomycetaceae bacterium
TGTGCGTCAGAAATCGATGCCTACTTCGCAGCGTTGCTGTCGGCCGAAGAAGCAGGGCAAATGGCGAGTGCAGAGCGAGCGATGCCCGAACCGTTCCGCTATGCCCATCACTGGTGGAATCAGAAGAAGCTCCAGCGCTGGTGCAGTCGCACAACTGGTGAGGTCATCGAGGAATTGATCAGCGATCCGAAGCTCGCCGCCGTGTTGGCAGCGCAGTGGGGCACTTATGGCGGCAAGCCGAAGGACGCGAGTTTCGCCATTCACGCCATCATCATGGGCCACTATCTCGAAGGCGCCGGCTATCCGGTCGGCGGCGCCAATGCGATTGCAGCAGGACTTGTTCCGGTCATCGAAGCGGCGGGAGGCAGCGCCAGAGCGGGAACTCCGGTGACCGAGATCATCCTTGAAGATGGCAGAGCCGTGGGAGTACGCACGAAATCCGGTGAGGTATTCCACGCTCCCAGCATTGTCTCGGCAATTGGCGCTGGTGAAACCGTGAAACGTCTTCTGCCGAAGGAGTTGCGGGAGCAGGACTGGGCTCGCGAGATTGCGACGTTCAAGCCTTCCATCTGCCACTTCGATCTCTTTCTCGGTTTCGAGGGAGACATTGCTCAACACGGGGCGACGCGCTCAAATCACTGGTTTTACGAGAGCTGGGACACGAGTGATGCCATCTGGACCGCGGCAGACAACGAACCCATTCAGATGATGTTTGTTTCGTTTGCATCCCTTAAGAATCCCGCTCACGATCCCGGTCCGACGAAGAAGCACACAGGCGATCTGCTGGTTTGGGCGGACTGGTCTTCGGTGGCCCAATTTGCGGAGGGAGGCGCGGAGAAGCATCCCGCTGAGTGGGCGTCATTCAGGCAATGTGTCGAGTCCAGGATGCTGAGTTTCTTCAGGGATAAGTTTCCGGACCTGGCCCCTCTGATCGTCTGTCATGAACTGGGCACGCCACTCGCCACCGCATCATTCACCGGTCACGAAAAGGGCGGATTCTACGGCATCGAAACCACTCCGCGACGCCTGTTGTCAGATGCCCTCAACGCCCGCACGCCGGTCCCCGGTTTATTCCTGGCAGGTCAGGACGTGGTAACCCCCGGAATCGCCGGAGCACTCTCGGGCGGCATGTTAGGAGCGGCGGCAATTGATCCGCGTGTCTTCCAGGCATTCAGATAGAGGCATGGCAAAGTGAGCAGGGTAAACGGCGTTGAGTGCCACGGCTCTGTGAGCCGTGCAAATCGCGAGGTCTTGTCAAAACTGCTTCGATTATTGACTGGATCTGACCACCTCTGGAGAATTGAGCAAAGCGAACAACGTCACCAAAATC